>NZ_DAIPZB010000001.1:0-161212 GCF_036782435.1 Pinisolibacter sp.
AGTGAATCACGTCAGTAGACGGTCGTCGAGGGCTATCCGCGCACAGGTCTCATGACACCTCCGCGCCGGACGGTTCGGCGCGACGGTGGTGGGTGATACCGAACCGACGAAATCCCGACTCGCATCGACGTGGACTTTGCGAAGACGCTCGCATCCGGTCCTCTCCCCTTCGTGGGGGAGCGACGGAGAGAGGGGTCACGAAGTCTGCGCGGATGCCGAGCCGGCGGATCGGCTGCCGACCCCTCTCCCTGTCCCTCCCCCGCAAGGGGGGGAGGGGACGTCGGAGCACCGACCTTCGATACAGAAACGCCTCCCAGAGGGTCGGAATTTCGTATGACGGGTATGGGGCGGAGCAGAGGTGGCGGACCCGCCGTCGAGGGGAGCGCCTCTTCTCATCTCGACGCGCCCCGATGCGTCCGCCCCGCTTTCGCCGCATCGCCGATCTTCCTATCCTCTGTGCGGCCGACGCGTTCGGCCGGGTGAGGGAGGACGATCCGAGATGATCAGGCGTGCCACGACGGCGGCGGCCCTGCTGTTCGCGCTCACCACCGCGGCCGGCGCCGCTTCGCCGGTCGGCCGCTGGATCGCCACCGAAATCGGTGGGCAACCGGTGGCGCGCGGGGTGGAGACGACCCTCGACCTCGATCTCGACGGCAACGTCTCCGGGCACGGCGGCTGCAATCGCTATGGCGGCACGGCCTCGGCGGAAGGGGACACCATTCGCTTCGGGATGATGCAGTCGACGCGCATGGCCTGTCCGGCCCCCGAGATGCATCAGGAGAGCCGCTTCCATCAGGCGCTCTTCCGTGCCCGCGGCTGGCGCCTCGAGGCCGACCGCCTCGATCTTCTCGACGAAGCCGGGGGCACCGTCGCGCGTTTCCTGCGTCGCCGCTGAGGTCGGAGACCGGACGCGCCGATCCCCCGCGCGTCCCCTGCGCGAAAGCTTGACAAGATCGGGGCGGCATGCGCTTTTGCCGCCGACTTTCGGACCCTCACGGGTTCGATCGCGCGATCGGATTCGCCTCGGGCCCAAGGCCGCGTCTCCGCCCCGCGCCCGCCGTCGGATCATCTCGGAAAGAGACGCCATCATGCATCGCTATCGCTCCCACACCTGCGGACAATTGACGGCGGCCAACGCCGGTTCGACCGCCCGGCTCTCCGGCTGGGTCCACCGGGTGCGTGATCACGGCGGCCTGCTGTTCATCGACCTGCGCGACCACTACGGCATGACCCAGGTGGTGTGCGATCCCGACAGCGCCGCCTTCAAGACGGCCGAGACGGTGCGCGGCGAGTGGGTCATCCGCATCGACGGCGAGGTGAAGAAGCGCACGGCGGAGACGATCAACGCCAATCTGCCGACCGGCGAGATCGAGGTCTTCGCCCGCGAGATCGAGGTGCTGTCGACCGCCAAGGAACTGCCGCTGCCGGTGTTCGGCGAGCCGGAGTACCCGGAAGACACCCGCCTCAAATACCGCTTCCTCGATCTGCGCCGCGAGACGCTGCACCGCAACATCATGACGCGGACGAAGATCATCCGCTCGATGCGCAACCGCATGGAAGAGATCGGCTTCACCGAGTATTCGACGCCGATCCTGACCGCGTCGTCGCCGGAAGGCGCGCGCGACTTCCTGGTGCCGTCCCGTATCCATCCCGGCAAGTTCTTCGCCCTGCCGCAGGCGCCGCAGCAGTACAAGCAGTTGCTGATGGTCGCCGGCTTCGACCGCTACTTCCAGATCGCGCCGTGCTTCCGCGACGAGGACCCGCGCGCCGACCGCCTGCCCGGCGAGTTCTACCAGCTCGATCTGGAGATGAGCTTCGTCACCCAGGACGACGTGTTCGAGACTATGGAGCCGGTGCTGCGCGGCGTCTTCGAGGAGTTCGGCGAGGGCAAGCCGGTGACCCCGGTCTTCCCGCGCATCCCCTACGACGTCGCGATGCGCAAGTACGGCTCCGACAAGCCGGACCTGCGCAATCCGATCGAGATGCAGGCGGTGACCGAGCATTTCGCCGGCTCGGGCTTCAAGGTCTTCGCCAACATGATCGCCAACGACCCCAAGGTCGAGATCTGGGCGCTGCCGGCCAAGACCGGCGGCAGCCGCGCCTTCTGCGATCGCATGAACGGCTGGGCCCAGTCCGAGGGCCAGCCGGGCCTCGGCTACATCTTCTGGCGCGAGAAGCCTAAGAGCGATCCTCTTAGCATCGCTCTTCAGAGTTATTTCGATAGGTTCGCTCCTGTTCTTGGTCTTCTTGAGTCCGGAAATCAAGAAGATCGAGTTCGCCGCAAAATCGCATTTGAAGAGCGGAAGCGCGAACGGGAGGAAGTTCTCGGTGCTATTTCGGATAATGATGCTAGAATTATAATTGGTCGGATCGATGAACATCTGTCACGAGGGGAGGAGACGGAAGCAAAACTCCTTCGTTCTGCATATTTCGGCGATCATGAAGCATCTGGTCCACTCGCTAAGAACATCGGCCATGAGCGCACCGAGGCGATCCGCGCCCAGATGGGGCTCGGGGTGGGCGACGCCTGCTTCTTCGTCGCCGGCCGGCCGGAAAAGTTCGTCAAGTTCGCCGGCGACGCGCGCGTCCGGGTCGGCAAGGAACTCGGCCTCACCCAGGAGGACCGGTTCGAGCTCTGCTGGATCGTCGACTTCCCCTTCTACGAGTGGGACGAAGACGAGAAGAAGGTCGAGTTCGCCCACAACCCCTTCTCGATGCCGCAGGGCGGCCTCGAGGCGCTGACGACGCAGGATCCGCTGAGCCTCAAGGCCTTCCAGTACGACATGGTGTGCAACGGCTACGAGATCGCCTCGGGCTCGATCCGCAACCAGTCGCCCGAGGCGATGGTCAAGGCGTTCGAGCTGGTCGGCCTCTCCAAGGCCGACGTCGAGGAGCGCTTCGGCGGCATGTACCGCGCCTTCCAGTACGGCGCCCCGCCGCACGGTGGCATGGCGGCCGGCATCGACCGCGTGGTGATGCTGCTGGTCGGCGCCACCAACCTGCGCGAGGTGACGCTGTTCCCGATGAACCAGCGCGCCGAAGACCTGCTGATGGGCGCCCCCTCGGACGCGACCCCGAGGCAGTTGCGCGAACTGCACATCCGGTTGAACCTGCCGACCTGAGGCGGGACGGAGCGGACGACGAAACGAGGGGGCCGAGACGGGTCCCTTTTTCGTTCGGATGTGTCGGTTCGATCCCGTCTCCGACGGAGGCGACGATGACGAGCAGGTCGGTGGGCGCGAAGCGCGGTGGACGACCGGCGAAGCGGGGCGCCGCGCCGCGGCCGACGGGCATGGCCTGGACGGTGATCGTTCTCGGGGCGGTGCCGCTCGGCTTCGGTCTGTGGGGCCTGAAACAGGGTCTCGAGACGCTGAGCTGGCCGAAGGTCGAGGCCGAGATCGTCGACAAGCACCTGCTGCTGCGCGACGACACGCCGAACCGGCCGACGGTCCGCGTCGGCAAGGTCGGCGTCACCGAGCGCAGCGAGTTCGCCGCCTTCGCCGTCGTTTTTCGCTATGCCGCCGGCGGCGAGGCGCGGCTCGGCAGCGGCGTCGAACGCGGCGACCTCGGCCTGCAGAATTCGGCCAAGTCACGGGAACTGAACGACGGCTACCCGGTGGGTACGAAGACGATGGTGGTGGTCGACCCGAGAGATCCGGACGACGCCTATCTCCTCGCCGGGCCGAGCTCGGCGGCGAAGATGCTGAGCGCCGTCGGTGCCGGCATGGTGCTCATCGGCCTGTGGATGCGCAGCCTCATGCGCCGCGGCATCGGCTCGGGCGTGCCGGTGGACGAATGACGCGCCGGCGGGCTCGTCAGTCCTCGGCGGTCTCCGCGCCGCCGTTTCGGATCGCCGTGGCCTGGGCCTTGGCGAGATTGGGGGGCACCTTGCCCCACTTGCCGGCGCCGCCGCGCATGGCGAAGAAGCTGCCGCAGCCGTATTTCCAGTCGCGCGGGGTGCCGATGTCGACGTGGATCATCGTCGAGTGGCAATAGGTGCCGACACCGCCGATGCCGGGGATGGTACGGGCGAAGGCGGCCAGCGCCGTCGAAGAGACGCCGGGCACCTCGATGTCGGCGGCGGCGCATTGACGGTGCAACGAGCCCTGACGGCCACGATCGCGGAAGCCGGAGGTGATCACCACCTTCTGCTTGTAGTGGCCCTCGATCTTGCGCAGGACGTCGACCAGCTCGGGCTTCAGGCAGGCCGTCTCCACCGAGCCGGTCTGCAGCACGTAGGGAACGCCGAAGGGCGTGTCGACCTTGGTGCGTGCCGGCGGCTTCACCGGGTCGGCGGGGCTCGAGAAGAAGCCGAGAAGGCCGGGGGGGCGCGAGTCGGGTTCCTCGGCGCGCGGTTTCGCGGTGACGGGCGAGGGTTCGACCGGAACGCTCGGCGGCGTCAGCGACGCGAGCACCAACGGACGCGGGCGCGGGATCGGCAAGGCCGCCAGCTCGGTGATCTCGGGTCGCGCGCGCGGCATCGGCAGGACGAGCGGCACGACCGCCTCGTCGTCCTCCTCCTCGTCCATCGGCGGGGTGGCGATCGGCGGGGCGGCGGCGATCGGCGGGGCATCCAGCATGCGATCGATTGCAGCGGCGCCGACCCGATCGCCGGCACCGGCGGAGGCGAAAGCCATGGTCGGCAGGGACGCCGTGGACAGAGAGCCGCCTTCGCGACCCGATGCCAGTTCGCCGGCCGGCGGGACGGTGGCGCCGATCGAAGCGGCGACCGCTTCCGCGCGGGGCGGCAGCGGCAGGCGATCGGCCTTGACCGCGGCTTCGGTGAGGGTGAGGGCGGCCTCGTGTGTCTCGGGCGCGGTTTCGAGACCGGCGCGTAGGGCGAGGAAGGCGAAGGCGCAGGCGACGATCACCGATCCCGCCGCCGCGCCCCATCCGGCGTGTCGCAGGACGTCGCCGCCGCGCACGGCGGCGGAAGTTGCGGAGACGCTCGGTGATGCCGCGGGATCGCGTTTCGTCGCCGCGCCGAACCACGCCTTCGCCGTCGTGATCAGGTCGTGCAGGCGTTCGTTGGTGGCAGCCGGGAAGGAGCGTTCGTCGGTCGTTTCGCCGATGTTGATCCCCGCGGCCAACCGCACGGTGGCGCGCAGTCCTCGCTCGACGGGAACCACGGGATCGCTCATTCGGCCTCGGGCTTCTTCTCGTTGTCGACCGACCACATCACTGCGGCGCTCGGCCCCGGTCTGCGGCGACGCCGGCCGCACCGGTGCGCGGAGAACGGCGCGAAACTAGTCGATTTGCGCCGCCGGGTAAACACCGCCGAGCCACGATCGGAAGGTCGGACCCGTCGGGTGGAAAGTGGCGCCGGCCGAGGCGGAAAGTTCCTTTCGGCCGGCGATCTCGCGGATCCACCCGAGGGTCGGACGAGCGACCGCTCGTCCCGAACCGGCGGGTGGTGAGGCTCACGAGATTCGGCGGGAACCGAACCTCGTGAGTCGCGCGTCAGTCGTTGGCCTTGACGTCGGCGCCGAGCACCGTCGGCAGCGACTGCGGCGCCATCATCGCCGCGCCCATGATCGCCGCCACCGGGGTCGGCTGGGCCGGCGTGGCGGAGACGGTGAGCGACTTCGGCGTCTTGAGGAACAGCGAGACCGCCTTGGCGATCTTGGCCTCGAAGTCCTTGTTGCCGATCGCCGACACCATCATCGGGACGATGGCGCCGATCTGCTGGACGAAGGCCTCCTCCGGAAGGCCCTGCTTCTTCGCCTGGGCCGAGATGAGCCGCTTGGCGAGCGAGGCATCGTCGTAGCGCAGCGACAGCTTCTCGACCGTGATGCCCTGCAAGAGCTCCATCTGCTTGGCCTGGTCCTTCTCGGCCTTCTTCAGCGCTTCCACCACCTCGGGGGTGAAGCCGCCGAGGGCGATGGCGAGCTTGAGGCTGCCGAGTTCGGCGCCGCTGATCGACACCTGGTCGATGGTGACGCGGCCGGTCTTGTCGTCCCAGGCGCCGACCAGGGCGGCGTCGAGCGTCAGCGAGGTGTAGCCGAGTTCGGCGATCTCCTTGGTCTGCTCGTCGTTCGGGTCGAGCGGGGCCACCAGACCCTTCATCTCGAAGGCGATCTTGCGCGGCACGCCGGCGACGAAGTCGGAGGTCGCCACCGTCACCGCGGCGATCGGGATCGTCTTGTCCTTCTCGTCGGTGACCTCGATGCCGGTCGCCTCGATGCGATCGAAGCGCTCGCCGGTGGTGGTCTTGGCGCGGATCTTCTCCGCCGACTGACCGACATAGTTGGTGATCTTCAGCGAGGCGATCGTGACGTTGGCGTCGTCGCCTTCGACCGTCATGTCGGTGGCGGCGATCGTGTCGGCCGAGAAGCCGCCGTCGGCGGTCGGCTTGGCGCCGGAGTAGGTGACCGAGGCGGCGCCGATCGACGTGGACTTGCCGTCGGTCTCGACCGTCGTCTCCCAATCGGCGACCGTGAACACCGCGTCACCGCCGCTGACCGCCCCCCAGGTGACCTCCTTGGCGCCGGCCGCCTTCGAGGCCTCGGAGATGATCTCCAGGACCTTGTCGCGCGTCGCCTGGGCCGCGGCCGGTGTCACCGGCGCCGCGACGGCGAGAAGAACGGCGAGAGATACCGCGGCGAAGCCGCTCTTCCGGATCGAATGGTTCATCTACGCCGTCCTCCGTGTCGGTTGGGCGATGTCGTATTTCCGCATCTGCCACGTCCTCCTCGCAGCGACTTGCGGCGAAGAAAGGGCGGCGCCGTCGTGATCATCGCTCGGCGCGCAACATCACGTCCAGTCGTTCCGCGAGACCGGCGAGATCGTCCTGCGCCGCCAGGATCTCGGCGATCGGGACCGGCTCGCGCGGTCGGGCCTCGACCGTCATCGCCTTCGGCGCCGTCACGAAACGCCGCGCCTCTTCGACCATCCGTCTGCGTCGCGCCGGATCGCGGACGTCGGCGAAGAGGGTGCCCACTTCGCGCGCCAGCTTGCGACGCAGCCGGTCCGGCTTCATCTTCTCGTCGCGGGCGAGGAGGCCGACGAGGCGCTCGGCGAACGAGGCGTCGACATAGGTCGCGGTCGCTTCGGCGAGGCCGACGCCGGCGAACACCTCCGGTGCCGTCTCCGGGTGCAGGAACAGCGACGGCGGAACGCCGGTGAGGCGGCCGCGAAGTGTGATCCGCCCCATGTCGGCGACGGCGGCGTCGGCTCTCTCGACGACGATCTCCCGGCTCGCTTCCTTCCAGGCGGCGGTGAGGCCGGCCGAGAAGTCGAGCTGGCGATAGCCGAGGTCGCCGAGGATCTTGCGCCCCTCCGCATCGGCGAGCCCCACCGGCACGACGAAGCGATCGAGCACCATCGTCACCGCGGTCGGGATCGCGCGCACATAGCGATCGAGGTCGAGGCGGAAGGTCCCGAGCCGGATCGACGGAACGCCCGGTTCGCCGACCTCCAGGTCCTCCACGGCGACGTGGCCGAGGGTCGGCATCAGCGACGAGGGATCGATCTCGGCGCCGACGGCGGCGGCCTGGAGGGCGCGGCGCAGATCGTCGCCGTCGGGAAAGCGCAGCTTCGCCGCCGTCATCCGGCCGGCCTTCAGGATCGCCTTCGGCGTGACGACGTCGGCGCCTTCGACCGTCAGTTCGGCGAGGCTCTCGCCGGAGAAGGCGCCGACGGTGATCCGCTTCGCGTCGGCATGGTCGAGATCGCGACCGGAGAGGTGGACGCCGTCGAGCGAGGTTCCTTCGCTGCGGATCGCCAGGAACAGTTCGAGGACCAACCGGCCGATGTCGATCTCGCCGACGTCTTCGTGGCCGGAGAGGAAACCGTCGATGGTGCGGCCGATCGAAGGATCGAGCCGGCGGACGTGGCGCGCGCCGATCCGCGCGGCTTCGATCGACAGTGTCGCATCGTCGGCTTCGAGGGCGATCCGGCCGGTCCGCGCCGAGGTGAGCGACGAGAACGAAGCCGCTTCGGCTTTCCCGTCCGTCGTCTCGTCCACCTCGAAAACTCGGCGCCACACCGTCGGATCGGATCCGAGGATCTCCACATCGGCGATCGACAGACGCGCCTTTCCCGCCGGGGCGGCGACGTCGACGACGAGGCGGCCGACGGCGAGCCGGTCCAGCCGCCCGCCGGAAAGGCCGGCGACGGCGAGCCCTTCCACCGTGACGTCACCGTGTTCGACGCCGGCGGCCGGTGTGGTGGCGAGGGTGAGCCGGCCGATCGAGGCGCGGCCGATCGCCAGCGGATCGAAGATGCGGCTCGCCGCCAGCATCGACGTGAAAGGGTGATCGGGATCGATCGCCGGCAGCTCGAACTTCGGGATCGCCGCTTCGTTCAGGTCGACGTCGGCGAGGACGAGTTCGATGGTCTCGCCGTCGCGCTTCGCGGTGAGCGACAGCCGCGGCGCGACGAGGCGCGTCAGGGTGAAGCCGCCGCCGGTCCGATCGGCGAGACCGACGAAGGAGAGGCTCGGCGCGGTGATGCGGATCGGTTCGCCACGTTCGACCGGCCACGAGATCGCGACGTCGCGCAGCTCGACACGGTCCTCGCCCATGGCTCGGGAGAGGCCGCTCCAGTCGACCGTCCTGCCGGCGCCGCGCCAGAGCGTGGCCCATTCGCCGATCAGCCGTTCCGCCGTCGACTGCGCCGCCGCCGGCGTCGCCCCGAGGCTCACCGCGAGCCCGATCGCGAGCGTGGCGAGAAGTCCCGCGTGGCGCGGACGGTTCGAGACGGGACGTCGGCGAACGAAGCTCATCGTCGCTCCCCGAGCGCGGTGTGGAGTGGCGGGACGGCGACGCTCCGGAGGAGCTCGCCGGAAAAGCCGGCGAAGACGAGGATCGCACGAACAGACCGCCGGCGTCGACATGCGTCGATCCCGGCGAAATCACCTCGCGCGGCCGGCGGAATCGGCCGTCTTCAGATCCTGTTTACCATGCCTGACCGACACTCGCGGCAACGACGAACGAAATCGGTGACTCGTTGCGCAACCGCGGCCGCAATCTTCTGGTGGCGATCCTGGTGGTCGTCCTGATCGGCGTGACGCCCTATCTGGTGGGGCGGGCGATCCTGCGCGTCCATGCCGACAAGGTCGGTCGCGCCGAATTGATGTCGATCGCCGAACAGGAACTGTCGCGCGCCGAGAGCGCCGTGGCCGAAGCGGTGACGGCGCTGCGCGATGCCGACCGCGCCGGCATCTCCGATTGCACGGCGACCAAGCAGGCGCGCCTCGGCGACATCGCGGCGCGCTCGCGCTTCGTCCGGCGCATGGGCGTGGTCGACGCGGCCGGTTACGCGATGTGCTTCGATCCGCCGACGGCGAAGCGGCGCGGTGCGGTGCTCTTCGATGTCGCCGAAGCCCGTCAGGTGACCATCACCCTGCTCGATCCGGAGCGCATTCCCGATGTCGCTCCCGGCACGGTTCTCGTCGCCTGGCGCACCGCCGCCGGGACGCATCTGGTCGCCGAACTCGCCGTTTCGGCCGTCGATCTCGACGCCGGCGCCGACTATCTGAGGAGTAGCCGCGCCTTCGTCCTGACCATCGGCGACGGTGAGGTGTGGGCGTCGGCCGGGGTCCGGCCGACCGGGCCCGACGTCGTCTTCCAGCAGGCGCGCTCCGACCACTTCCCGCTCGCCGCCCGCGCCGAGGTTTCGACCGCGGCGCTCTACGAATTGGTTCGGCCGCTCGAAGCGACGCTCGCCATCGGCACGCTCGCCGGCACCACGGTGCTCATCGGCATCGCCTTCCTGATCTATTGGAAACCGACATCGGAGGTCGACGACGAACTCTCGGTGGCGCTCAAGCGCGAGGAGTTCGTGCCGTACTTCCAGCCGGTGATGAACATCGACACCGGCCGCATCGAAGGCTGCGAGATGCTGGTGCGCTGGATCCGTCCGGACGGCACCACCGTCTCGCCCGGCGCCTTCATGTCCTATTGCGAGACCTCCGGCCACGTCTTCGAGATGACCCGGCTCCTGATGCGCAAGTCGGTCGCCCAACTCGGCGGGCTCTATTCGCGCCATCCCGAGCTGAAGCTGTCGATCAACCTCTTCGCCGGCCATTTCTCGGATCGTCGCATCGTCGAGGACGTCGTCGCCATCTTCGAGGGCACGGAGATCGGCTTCGACCAGTTGGTCTTCGAAGTGACCGAGCGCTATCCGCTGCGCGACATCGTCCAGGCCCGCAAGATCATCGCCGAACTGCACGCGCTGGGTTGCCGGGTGGCGCTCGACGACACCGGCACCGGCCACGGTGGCCTCGCCTACATCCAGCAGCTCGGCATCGACATCGTGAAGATCGACAAGATGTTCATCGACGCGATGGGCTCCGACCTCGGCGCGTCGACCATCGTCGACGTACTGGTCGAACTGGCCAATTCGCTCGGCATGGGCGTCGTCGCCGAGGGCGTCGAGAACCAGGAACAGCTCGAGCGCCTGCGCGAGAAGGGCGTCACCTCGGCCCAGGGCTACGTCTTCGCCCCGGCGCTGCCGGCCAAGCTCTTCATCGACCTCGCCGAGGGCATGCTGTCGCGTCGGCGCGGTCCCGCCGAGATCGCCGAAACCACCGGCGAGGACGACTCCGAAGCGGCGTGAGCGGCGATCGCATCGGCGCCCGACGAGCCCCAGGCTCGGCCCCGTGCCGCGGATGCCTCCCCCGGGGGGCGCCGTCGTCTCCCGCGACCGCCGGAGCTTCGATCAGGGCGATCTCGTCGGGATGCGCGATCCGATCGGCATCGACCCTCCGCCGGATGTGGCGTGGGTGGGGGCGGACTTCTTCGGGAGACGAAGTGGTGTGCCATCGGTTTCGGCTCGGTAGCCGTCACACCGGCGAAGCGCGGCCCGATCCGGCTCCGCGACGTACCTCGGATGCCTATGGGGCGCCTCGCGCGGAACATCCCGCCGAAATCGATCGCCGAGATCGTGCCGCCCCGGATGCCGCGATCGCCGCGAAAAGTCGCTCGATGTCCGCCGCTTCGAGGGCGCCTTGACAAAAGAACAAAGCACGAACATACTGTGAATATCGGGTGGATTTCTCGCCCAGGGAGGGTCCGATGGCTCATCTGGTTCGCGGTTTCGTTCGTGAGTTCGCGTCCTTCGGCGCGCTGCTGTCCTTCGTCGCCATGGTCACCATGTGGAGCGATCTCATCGTCCGGGCGATGGGTGATTGAGAACAAAGAGTGAATATACTTGAGGTCGGCGCGTGTTCGTCGCGTCGACGCGCCGCGGGTTCGTCGTGCTGCGATCCTTGCGAGGGACGGGGTCCGCCGGCTGCGCGGCGGATGCGGGCTCGAGCCCCGATCCCGAGCCCCAACTCGCGCCCCGAGCCCCGAGCCCGATCCGAACTCGAGCCGATGGCTGATCCGCGGGTGGTCGGCTTCCGGTCGGGGAGGGGAGTGTTCGCCGGCCGGTTCTCGTCCTCCGTCCTCGTCCGTCGGCGGTACCCCGGCGGGCGGGTGCGGCGTGGAACGTGGGGACGGGGCACCGCGTGCGGGCACGTCCCACGTTGACGGCGGGCGTCGAGCGGCGACACTGACGGGCTCGCGGCCGGCGACTCGTTTCGAGGTGTGCGGGTCGAAGTGCGCGGGTCGAGGCGTGCGGGCGGACGGGGCGAAGCGGGAGACGGACGACATGGGCGAGGCTGGTCCTCCGGACGGCGCGGCGAGGTCGGGTGTCGGCTTCGTCCATCTGCGCGTCCATTCCGCCTATTCGCTGCTCGAAGGGGCGCTGCCTCTCGGCAAGCTGCTGGGTCTCGCCAAGGGCGACGATCAGCCGGCGCTCGGCCTCGTCGACACGGGCAATCTCTTCGGGGCGCTCGAATTCTCCGAGAAGGCGACGGAGAAGGGCATCCAGCCGATCGTCGGTTGCCAGATCGCCGTCGACTTCGACGATCACGGCAACGAACCGGGACGGCGGCCGGCGCTCTCCGAGAAGCATCCCTCGCTCGCCGTGCTGGCGGCGACGGAGAGCGGGTGGGCCAATCTGGTGCGGCTCGATTCGCGCGCCTTCCTCGGCACCGAAGGGGCGGAGGCGCCGCATGTCGGCCACGATGATCTCGCCGAGTTCGCCGACGGTCTGATCGTGCTGACCGGCGGTCCGACCGGGCCGGTCGATCGGGCGCTCGCCGAGGGCCGTCCCGATCTCGCCCGTCGGCGGCTCGAACGTCTCGCCGAGATCTTCGGCGACCGGCTCTACGTCGAGCTCCAGCGCCACGGCCTCGAGGAGGAGCGCGCCGCCGAGGGGCACCTCGTCGATCTCGCCTACGAGATGGGCCTGCCGCTCGTCGCCACCAACGAGCCGTTCTTCGCGGTGCGCGACGACTACGAGGCGCACGACGCGCTGATCGCCATCGCCGAGGGCAAGGTGATCATCGAGGAGGACCGCCGCCGCCTCTCGCCCGAGCACTATTTCAAGAGCCGGGCCGAGATGATGGCGCTCTTCGCCGATCTGCCGGAGGCGCTCGCCACGACGGTGGAGATCGCACGGCGCTGTTCCTACCGGCCACTGAAGCGCAAGCCGCTGTTGCCGCGCTTCACCGGGGCGGGTGCCGACGCGGAAGCCGCGGAGGCGGCGGAGCTGCGCGCCCAGGCGCAGGCCGGTCTCGATCGCCGTCTCGCCCTCCACGGGGCGGCGCCCGGCATCGACGAGGCGACCTATCGCGACCGCCTCGAGTTCGAGCTCGGCATCATCGAGAAGATGAAGTTCCCGGGCTACTTCCTGATCGTGTCGGACTTCATCAAGTGGGCGAAGGCGCACGACATCCCGGTCGGGCCGGGACGTGGTTCGGGCGCGGGTTCGCTGGTCGCCTGGTGTCTCACCATCACCGATCTCGATCCGCTGCGCTTCGCCCTCCTGTTCGAGCGCTTCCTCAATCCCGAACGCGTGTCGATGCCCGACTTCGACATCGATTTCTGCCAGGACCGGCGCGAAGAGGTGATCCGCTACGTCCAGGAGAAGTACGGCCGCGATCAGGTCGCCCAGATCATCACCTTCGGGTCGCTCCAGGCGCGCGCCGTGCTGCGCGACGTCGGTCGCGTGCTGCAGATGCCCTACGGCCAGGTCGACCGGCTGTGCAAGCTGGTGCCGCAGAACCCGGCCAATCCGGTGACGCTGAAACAGGCGGTCGAGGGCGAGCCCAAGCTCCAGGAGGCGCGGGTCGAGGAGCCGATCGTCGACAAGCTCATCGACATCGCCATGAAGCTCGAGGGGCTCTATCGCCACGCCTCGACCCATGCCGCCGGCGTCGTCATCGGCGACCGGCCGCTCGACCGGCTGGTGCCGCTCTACCGCGATCCGCGCTCCGACATGCCGGTCACCCAGTACAACATGAAATGGGTGGAGAGCGCCGGGCTGGTGAAGTTCGACTTCCTCGGTCTGAAGACGCTGACGGTGCTGTCGACCGGCGTGAAGCTCATCGCCCGGCGCGGCATCGACGTCGACCTCGCCCAGTTGGCGCTCGACGATCCACCGACCTACACGCTCCTCGGCAAGGGCGAGACGGTCGGCGTGTTCCAGCTGGAATCGACCGGCATGCGGAAGGCGATCGCCGACATCAAGCCCGACCGGTTCGAGGACATCATCGCCCTCGTCGCGCTCTATCGCCCCGGTCCGATGGCCAACATCCCGGTCTACGGCGCGCGCAAGCAGGGGCTCGAGACCCCCGACTACATGCATCCGCTGCTGGAGCCGGTGCTGAAGGAGACCTTCGGCATCATCGTCTATCAGGAGCAGGTGATGCAGATCGCGCAGATCCTGTCGGGCTATTCGCTCGGCGAAGCCGACCTGTTGCGCCGCGCCATGGGCAAGAAGATCAAGTCGGAGATGGACACCCAACGGGTGCGCTTCGTCGACGGCGCGCTCAAGCAGGGGCTGACCAAGGACCACGCCGACACGATCTTCGACCTGCTCGCCAAGTTCGCCGACTACGGCTTCAACAAGTCGCACGCCGCGGCCTACGCGCTCGTCGCCTATCACACCGCCTGGATGAAGGCGAACCATCCGGTCGAGTTCCTGGCGGCGACCATGACGCTCGACATGTCGAATACCGACAAGCTCGCCGACTTCCGTCGCGAGGCGATGCGTCTCGGCATCCGGGTCGAGCCGCCGTCGATCAACCGCTCGCGCGAGTATTTCGACGTCGCCGACGGCGCCATCCTCTATTCGCTGGCCGCGGTGAAGGGGGTCGGCGGTCAGGCGGTCGAACACATCGTCGCCGCTCGCGGCGACCGGCCGTTCCGCGACCTCGCCGATTTCGCCGCCCGCATCGATCCCAAGCAGATCAACAAGCGGACGCTCGAAAGCCTCGTCGCGGCCGGCGCCTTCGACGAGATCGAGCCCGATCGCGCCCGCCTCACCGAAGGGCTCGACGTGATCATGGCGGCGGCCAACCGGGCGCGCGACGACGCCACCGCCGGCCAGGGGGCGCTCTTCGGCGGCGGTCCCGTCGCCGAGCCGATCCGCCTGCCGGCCGTCACCGGGTGGATGCCGGCCGAGCGTCTCAACCGCGAACACGCCGCGGTCGGCTTCTATCTCTCCGCCCATCCGCTCGACGAGTACCGGGTGGTGCTGGAGAAGATGCGGGTGCAGATGTGGCGCGAGTTCGAGGCCTCGGTGAAGCGGGGCGCCAGCTTCGGCCGCCTCGCCGGCACCATCACCTCGCGCCAGGAGCGCAAGACCAAGACCGGCAACAAGATGGGCATCGTCCGCATCTCCGATCCGACCGGATCCTACGAGGCGGTGATCTTCTCCGAAGGGCTCGCCCAGTACCGCGACCTGCTCGAGGCCGGTCAGTCGGTGATCGTCTACGCCTCGGCCGAGGAGCGCGCCGAGGGCGTCTCGGTGCGCATCGAGAAGGTCGAGCCGCTCGATCTCCTGGCGTCGCGCGAACAGCAGAACCTGCGCGTCTTCCTGCGCGACGCCGGCCCGGTCGACAGCCTCGCCCGCCATCTCGGCGATCGCGGCGAGGGCGAGGTGTCGCTGATCCTGATGCTCGGCGAGGGCAAGCAGGAGGTCGAGGTCAAGCTGCCGGGGAAATACCGCGTCTCGCCGCAGATCGCCGGCGCGCTGAAGACGGTGCCGGGGGTGGTGCAGGTGCAGTTGGTGTGAAGACCGGCGAGGCTCGGCTCAGGTCGACGGTTCGGCGATCTCCTGCAACAGCCAATCTCGGAACATCCTGATCTTCGGCTGGTGACGCCGGGTTTCGGGATAGAGCAGTCGATAGGCGTGCCGGCCGTCGTCGCAGGCGAGCGGAAACGGCTGGACCAGGAGGCCGGCGGCCAACTCCGCCCGGTAGAAGGCGGGAGTCAGGATGGCGACGCCGTGGCCGGCGATCGCCGAATTGGCCTCGTAGGTCTGCGACCCGAAACGGGTGAGGGGGCGACCGTCGAGATCGGCGTCGGGAACGCCCGCGGCGTCGAACCACCTGCGCCACCAGGGGTCGGAGGGATCGATCAGGCGCAGGCGCAACAGGTCACGCGGTTCGCGGATCGGCCCCTCGTCGGCGAGCAGGCGCGGCGAGAGCATCGGCGCGTAGTCGACCCGCATCAATTCGTGGGCGACCAGTCCGAGCTCGCCGCCGACGCCGTAGCGGATCGCCACGTCGACCGGTTCGCGAGAGAAGTCGACGATGTCGAGGCCAGCGGTCATGCGTACCGCCATGCGCGGTGCGGCCAATTGAAACTTGCCGATGCGGGGCGCCAGCCAATGGGCGGCGAAGGTCGGCGTCGTGCTGATGACCAGGGTCTCGTCCGACGCCGTCAGGACCGTCCTCAACGTTTCGTCGAGAAGGCCGAACGCCTGGGAGACACGAGGCGCGAGCCGGGCTCCGAGTTCGGTCAATTCGATCCGACGCGTTCTCCGGTGGAAGAGCTGCGCGCCGAGCAGCTCTTCGAGGAGGCGGATCTGATGGCTGACCGCCGTCTGGGTGATGCCGAGCGTCTCCCCCGCCTTGGTGAAACTCATGTGGCTCACCACCGCGTCGAACACTCTCAAAGCGTTCAAGGGGATCTGATGCGGTTGGGTCATGCATGAGCTCCTTCGATGCGTCGAGTTGGAGCATTCATTGGTAAGACGAGGTTTTCTCCATGAAAATGCAGCTCTTCGATACGCGCATCAAGAGGCTCGTTCATGGGAAACGTCGGACTTGCGGCGTGGCGGGCGCTCGCCTCGTCTCGATTGAGCGGCATCCTGGTGGCCATCCGCGCGCGCCCGTGGCGGCGGTCTCCCCTCCGGGTCGACATCCTGTCGGATCATCTCAGCCGCGACCTCGGGTTCCGCGACGGTCGCGCGACAGCGGCGGCCACGGGTCGCGACGTCGTCGATCGACGGTGGCCCGAAGCGATCACCGCGCCCTGTGCGTCACGGGACGCCGGACGAGGTCCGGTGTGCGGCGAGGTGAGGGCTCACCCCCGCCCGCGGTAGGGCGGCACGCCCTGGTCGGGGATCCACAGGGTCTCCGGCGGCTTGCCGGTCGACCAGAAGACGTCGATCGGGATGCCGCCGCGCGGGTACCAGTAGCCGCCGATGCGGAGCCAGTGCGGGGCGAGCAGGTCGACGAGACGGCGGCCGATCGCCACGGTGCAGTCCTCGTGGAAGGCGCCGTGGTTGCGGAAGGCGGCGAGGTAGAGCTTCAGCGATTTCGATTCCACCAGCCATTCGCCCGGGACATAGTCGATGACCAGATGGGCGAAGTCGGGCTGGCCGGTGACCGGGCAGAGCGAGGTGAATTCCGGCACGGTGAAGCGCGCCACGTAGGTGGTGTCGGCCTGCGGGTTGGGCACCCGGTCGAGCACCGCCGCATCGGGTGAAGCCGGCAGGGTGGTCGGCCGGCCGAGTTGCAGGGCGGGATCGAATTCGCTCATCGACGTCTCCTCGAGCCGGGACCGATCGGGCGACGGGGCCGGATCGGAACCGATGTGCTCCATGGAAATGGGCCGGACCGGCGTCGGATCCGTCGCGGGTCGGATCGAACGTCGCCCGGTGGCGCGACCGACCCCGGCTTCACGGCGACGACACGCCGCCGTAAGGCGAATGCCGGGGTGGTCAGCCGCTTTCGCCTCGGCTATAGCAGCCTGCGAAAGCGGGTGGAACGCCCGCGACTCCTCGCCCGAGGTGCCGCTCGCGTTCCTCCGGCTCCGCGGGCCGCGGATAGCTGCCCGACGACGCCGTTTTCCCGGCCGCGACGAGCGGCCGAACCAGCCCCACGGCCGCGGAGTGCGGCCGGCCCCGCTCACCACGGGCCCCCGAGATCGGCCCGTCCCCAGGAGAGTGTCATGACCGCCATCGTAGACATCGTCGGCCGCCAGATCCTCGACAGCCGCGGCAATCCCACGGTCGAAGTCGACGTCGTGCTGGAGGACGGTTCCTTCGGCCGCGCCGCCGTTCCCTCGGGTGCCTCGACCGGCGCCCACGAAGCGGTCGAGCTGCGCGACGGCGACAAGGCCGTCTATCTCGGCAAGGGCGTCATCAAGGCGGTCGACGCCGTCAACGGCGAGATCTACGACGCCATCGGCGGCTTCGACGCCGAGGATCAGGTGCTGATCGACAACACCATGATCGCGCTGGACGGCACCCCCAACAAGGCTCGCCTCGGCGCCAACGCCATCCTCGGCGTGTCGCTCGCCGTCGCCAAGGCCGCCGCGGCCGCCGCCGGCCTGCCGCTCTATCGCTACGTCGGTGGCCCCAACGCCCGCGTCCTCCCCGTTCCGATGATGAACATCATCAACGGCGGCGCCCATGCCGACAATCCGATCGACTTCCAGGAATTCATGATCATGCCGGCCGGCCTGCCGTCCTTCTCGGAGGGGCTGCGCGCCGGTGCGGAGATCTTCCACACCCTCAAGGGTGAGCTGAAGAAGGCCGGCCACAACACCAACGTCGGCGACGAGGGCGGCTTCGCGCCGAACCTGAAGTCGGCGGAAGCGGCGCTCGACTTCGTCATGGCGTCGATCGAGAAGGCCGGTTACACCCCCGGCAAGGACGTGTTCCTGGCGCTCGACTGCGCCTCGACCGAGTTCTTCAAGGATGGTGCCTACGTCTACGAGGGCGAGCGCAAGACCCGCGATCCCAAGGCCCAGGCGAAGTACCTCGCCAAGCTGGTCGGCGGCTATCCGATCATCTCGATCGAGGACGGCATGGCCGAGGACGACTGGGAGGGCTGGAAGCTCGTGACCGATCTGATCGGCTCGAAGTGCCAGCTGGTCGGCGACGACCTCTTCGTCACCAACACCGCTCGCCTCTCCGACGGCATCAAGAAGGGCACGGCCAATTCGATCCTGGTCAAGGTCAACCAGATCGGCTCGCTGACCGAGACGCTCGAGGCGGTCGAGATGGCCCACAAGGCGCGCTACACCGCGGTGATGTCGCATCGCTCGGGCGAGACCGAGGATTCGACCATCGCCGACCTGGCGGTGGCCACCAACTGCGGTCAGATCAAGACCGGCTCGCTCGCCCGTTCCGACCGGCTCGCCAAGTACAACCAGCTGCTGCGTATCGAAGAGCAGCTCGGCGACGCCGCCCGTTACGCCGGCCTGTCGATCCTCAAGGGCTGATCGGCGCGACGGCGCTCACGAGACACGAACGGCGGCCCTCGGGCCGCCGTTTCGCGTTTCGGAGGGATTCGGAGTTCGTAGGCTGCGACGAGCCGCAGGCGAATAGTACCATGGGCGTCCGCGGCGGTTTCCGTGCCGTCGATCCGGTTCGGCCGGTGCAGTTCGCTTCGCTCACCGCACCCTACGACCAGAGTACCCTTCGACCGGCCCGCGCGCCGCTCACCCCTTGACGCTGAACGGCAGCGAGAACGAGCCCCACTTCTTCGAGACCTCGTCGCGCATGATGCCGTCGAGCACGTAGTCGCCGACCGGCAGGCCGCGCAGATTGAGATCGAGCTTCATCATGAACTCGTGGTTCCGAGCGTGGCTCTTCAGCGCCATCCGGCCGATCTCGCGCTTCTCGAACAGCACCTTGCCGGCCGGATCGCGCAGCGCCACGTCGATGATCAGATCGCAGGTGAAGAGCCCGTCGGCCTGTTTCCACTCGAAGCCGATCGGTTCGGCGTAGACGAGCAGCGGCTGACCGGGAGTGAAGACGGCGTCGGCGCGTTCGACATAGGCGCCGAAGCCGGTCGGTGGTTCGGAGACGAACAGAGCCTTGCGGAAGGTGAGGGGCGTCGCCTTCCACACCACGTCGAGCGCCGCGTCGAGCGCATCGACCGCGGCACCCGCCTTACCGGCGGCAAGTGCTGCCTCGGCCTTCTCGGCGAGAGGCGTCAACTCGCCGGCGGCAGCGGGAATGGCGAAGGGCAGGGTGAGGGCGAGAAGCGTCGCGAGAAGGGGGATCGAGCGCGTCTGCATGACGGGTCTCCCTCGTTTCGATCCGCGGAGGATCGCACCGGCGAGCGCGAGCGGCAATATGATCCGCCCGCGCAGAGGGCTCTTCCCGATGAGGGGTCAGTCCGCGATCGACCTCGGCGAATAGACCCAGGGCTCGCGACCGTCTCCCCGGTCGATGGTCCTCGTCGCCGAGTTGCCGATGATGACGCAGGTCGCCATGTCGACCTGCCCCGGATCGGCGCCGGCGAGGGTGGTCACCACGATGCGTTCGTCGGGGCGGCCGACGGCGCGGGCGAAGACCACCACCGTCTCGGGCGCCTTCACGCCGCGCAGCAGCGCGAAGGCGTCGAAGATCTGTTTCGGCCGCGCCTTGGAGGCGGGATTGTAGAGGGCGATGACGAAGTCGACCGTCGCCGCCGCCTCGAGCCGCCGGGCGACGACCTCCCAGGGCTTCAGATTGTCGGAGAGCGAGATGGCGCAGAAGTCGGCCCCGAGCGGTGCGCCGAGACGGGCCGCCGCCGCCTGCATCGCCGAGACGCCGGGGTGGACGGTGACGTCGAGCCTGCGCCAAGCTGCCGGGCCGAGGTCGATCGCTTCCATCACCGCCGCGGCCATGGCGAAGACCCCGGGGTCGCCGCCGGAGACCACCGCCACCCGCCGTCCCGCCGCCGCCATCTCGAGGGCGTGGCGGGCGCGATCGAGTTCGACGCGGTTGTCGGAGGCGTGGCGGATCTGGCCGGGGCGCTCGGGGCAACGCGCGACGTAAGGCGCATAGCCGACGAGATCGGTCGCCCGCTCCAGGATCGCCGCCGTCTCCGGCGTCATCCAGTGGTCGGGGCCGGGTCCGGTGCCGATCACCCTCAGCCAACCCGCGTCGGATGCGCTCATGGCCGCCGTCCTTCGCCGGGGATCAGGATCAGCGAGAAATAGGGCGCGCCGCATTCGCCGATCTCGGCGAGCGGAGCGACGCGCTCGCCCGCCATGGTGCCACGCTCGACGTAGGTCGCTCGGTCGAGGAGGCCGGCGCGCTCGATGGCGCGGCGGACCTTGGGGAAGTTGGAGCCGAGTTTCATGATCACCGCCGCGTCGGTGGCGCCGAGCTTTTCTACGAGAGCGTCCTCGTCGAGGGTGCCGGGGACGACGGTGAGCACGTCGTCGCCCCAGGTCATCGGCAGGCCGGCCGCGCCCCAGCAGCCGGCCATGCCGGTGACGCCGGGGGTGATCTTCGTCGGGTAGCGGTCCTTCAGGCGCACGTAGAGATGCATGAAGGAGCCGTAGAACATCGGGTCGCCCTCGCAGGCGAGCACGACGTCGCGGCCCTGATCGAGCACTTCGGCGATGCGGGCGACGCTCTCCTCGTAGAAGGCGCGCAGCGCGTCGACATAGGCGTCGTCGCCGAAATGCGCTTCCGTCGTCATCGGGTAGTAGAGGGGCAGCTCCGGCAGGCCCTCCGGCACCCAGCGGTCGACGATGGTGCGGGCGTTGCCGCGTCGCCCCGCTTTGGCGAAGTAGGCGAGCGCGCCGCAGTCCTCGATCAGGCGTACCGCCTTCACGGTGAGGAGTTCGGGATCGCCGGGGCCGAGGCCGACGCCGTGGAAGGTTCCTTTGATCATCGGCCTCATTCCTTCGTGCTGGCGAGCGCGTTGATCGCCGCCGCCGTCATCGCCGAGCCGCCCTTGCGGCCACGCACCACCAGCCACGGCGCGCGTCCGTCTTCGACCAGCGCCTCCTTCGATTCCGCCGCGCCGACGAAGCCGACCGGCATGCCGATCACCGCCGCCGGCAGGTCGCAGCCCTCGTCGAACATCTCGAGCAGCCGGAACAGTGAGGTCGGCGCATTGCCGATGGCGACGACCGCGCCCTTCAGGTGCGGCTTCCACAGTTCCATCGCGGCGGCGGAGCGGGTGGTGCCCATCGCCGCCGCGAGCGCCGGCACCCGCGGGTCCTGGAGGGTGCAGATCACCTCGTTTCCGGCCGGCAGGCGGGCGCGGGTGACGCCGCGCGCCACCATCTCGGCGTCGCAGAGGATCGGCGCGCCTGCATTCAGCGCCGCTTCGGCCGCCGCGCAGGCGCCGGGGGCGAAGAGGATGTCGCTCGCGACCTCGACCATGCCGCAGGCGTGGATGATGCGCACTGCGGTGCGCTCCTCGACCGGGCTCGCGAAGCGGGCGAGGTCGGCCTCGGCGCGGATGATGCGGAAGGAGCGCTCGTAGATCGCGGCTCCGTCGCGGATGTAGTCGTGGCGGGTCGGGGCGTCGCCCATTCGGGTCTCCGGAGTCACAGCGGTGCGTAGTCGGCGAGGGCGGCCGCGGCCTCTTCGAGGGTGAGGTGTTCGATCGTCGGCGGATCCCAGGGGCGGCCGTCGCGGACGAGATCGTAGGCCCCGGCGCGCGCCGTCAGGGTGAAGGGCGCCGGGCCGGGATGGGCGCAGCCCTTCTCGCAGCCGGAGACGTGCAGCACCGTGCCGGAGCGGGCGAAGCGGCGGGCGACGGCCGAAAGATGCTCGGCGTCGGCGCGGGTGTCGGTGGTGGCGTTGCGGCAGCCGGTCGAGCCGGCGCAGGTGACGACGGCGAGGCGCGGGTCGTCCGGGGAGAAGACGAAGCGCGCCGCGGCGATCCACGGGCGAATGCGCGGCATCTTCTCCGGCTTCACGCCGGGGACGAGCACGGCGCGCCACGGCGTCAGCCGGATCTCGCCCGCGGCCCGCTCGCCGGCGAGTTCGCCGAGGAGCGCCATCTGATCGGCGGTGAAGCGGCCGAAGGGCGCGCCGATGCCGATGTAGGCGCCGTCGTCGTGGGTGTGGTCGCCGAGCACCGTCTCGGCGCCGCAGCGACGCGGCCGCAGGCTCGCGACCTCGGCCGACATCTCGCCGAAGCCGGCCGTGCGGAAGAGGGCGGCGATACCGGTCCGCGCCACGATCTCGTGCATGCGGCGCGGCGCCTCGGGAAGGCCGGCGCGCAAGGTGATGACGGCGCGGGCGAGGTCGGCGGCGCGCTCGGGGGCCAATTCGGGCGTCACCACGGCGATCGGCTGCCAATGCGCCGGGGCGGTGGCGACGGCGACGATGACGCGCGCCCCAACAGTGGTGCGGATGCCGGTGAGTTTGACGTCGACGGCGACGTCGTCGAGCGAGAAGCGGCCGCCGTCGTCGACGACGAAGCCGAACTTGCCGGGCAGGGCGAAGAGCGAGGGGTCGCCGGCGAGCCGCGCCTCGAGGGCGCTCGCCAAGGCGCGGCCGTCGATCGCCGCCGTCGGGTCGAGGCCGGCGAGCGGCGAGGGGACGATGTTGCGTACCGCCTCGGCCTCCGCCGAAGGGTCGAGGATGCCGAGCCTGTCGAGGTGGCCGAGGAGTTCGTCGAGGTTCTCGGCCGCGACGCCGCGGATCTGCAGATTGGCGCGCTGGGAGAGGTCGATCAGCTCGTTGCCGTAGCGGCGCGACAGGTCGGCGATCTCGCCGGCCAACTCCGCCGAGACGAAGCCGGCGGTGATCCTCAGCCTGACCAGGAGGCCGTCGCCGGTCTCCATCGGCCGACGCGCGCCCGGGCACCAGCCCTTGACCAGTTCGGGATTCGGCTTGTCGGATCCGCTCATCGTCCCGCCTCCAGGGTTTCGGCGATGCGGCCCGCCACCGAATTGCGCCGGGTCGACCACAGACCGCGCCGGATCGCCTCGTCGAAGGCGCGTGCGGTCGCCGCGGCGGCGTTCGGGTTCGACGCGACCATGAAGTCGCGCACCCGGTCGTCGCCGAGGGTGGCGTCGAATACCAGATCGAAGGCGGTCGGCGCCACCTCGTCGGTGGTCGCGGCGAAGCCGAGGAGATTGCCGACGGTCTCGGCGATCTCGGCGGCGCCGCGATGGCCGTGGCGCATCTGCCCGTCGAGCCAGCGCGGATTGGTCGCCCGCGACCGGACCACCCGCTGGATCTCCTGGGCGAGCGTGCGCACCTTGGAGCGGGAGAGCCGCGTCGTGTCGGCGTGGTAGAGCGCCGGCCGGTTGCCGAGGCGGGCGGCGGCAGCGGCGAAACCGCCCTCGTGCTCGGCGAAGGCGTCGGAATCGAGCACGTCCTGTTCGGCGGTGTCCTGGACGTGGACGAAAGCGTCGGCCGCAGCGACGCGGGCGGCGAAGGCAGTGGGCGCCGCCACCCCCTCGGCGTCGCGGCCGTAGGCGTGGTGCGAGGCGGCGAGATAGCGCTGCCCGAGCTCGTCGCGGTTCTCCCAGGCGCCGGTGGCGATGGTGGTCGAGAGGCCGACGCCGTAGGCGCCGGGCGCGGTGCCGAAGACGCGATAGGCGTCGTCCGCGCCGGTCGCTTCGCCGCGGCGGCTTTCCGCCAGCGGGTTGTCCTCGTCGGTTTCGTCGAGGGCGGCGACGGCGCGCACCGCCTCGTCGAAGAGGGCGATCTGGGCCGGAAAGACGTCGCGGAAGAGGCCGGAGACGCGCAGCGTCACGTCGACGCGCGGTCGGCCGAGCTTCGCCGGCACCTGGATCTCGAAGCCGGAGACGCGGGCGGTGGCGGCGTCCCACACCGGCCGCACCCCCATCAGGGCGAAAGCCTGGGCGAGATCGTCGCCGCCGGTGCGCATGGTGGCCGAGCCCCAGAGGTCGAGGACGATGCGGCGTGGCCAGTCGCCGTGATCCTGGACATAAGTGGCGATCACCTCGTCCGCTGTCCGCTTGCCGATCTCCCAGGCGGTGCGGGTCGGCACCCCGCGCGGGTCGACGGCGTAGAGATTGCGCCCCGTGGGCAGCACGTCGAGGCGGCCGCGCGACGGCGCCCCGGCCGGGCCGGGGGCGAGGAAGCGGCCGTCGAGTGCGGCGATCAGACCGCGCCGCTCGGCCTCGGCGCAAGCCGTGAGACGCACCTCGAGATCGGCGATCGCCTCCGTGGTCTGCCCCTCGGACAGCGCTTCGATCGACGCGGTGCGCAGCGCCGGGGCGAGCGGGCGGGCGAAGACGTGGAGGCCGTCGCCGATGCGGGCGTCCTTGAGGTCGCAGAGCCAGGCGTCGAGCCTGGTCAGCGCCTCGGCCTCGTCGGCGCCGTCGGCGATGCCGCTCTCGGCGGCGAGACCGGTGTCGCGGGCCTTCTCCAGGATGGTCGCGGCGAGCATCCGGGCGCGGCGGGCGTCGAGCGTCTGGGCCTGGGAGAATTCGTCGAGCAGCGACTCGATCTCGGCCGCGGCGCCGTGGGAGCCGGCGCGGGTGAGCGGCGGCGTCATGTGGCCGACGGTGACGGCGGCGATCCGGCGCTTGGCCTGCGCCGCCTCACCGGGGTTGTTGACGACGAAGGGATAGACCACCGGCACCGCGCCGAGCACCGCGGCGGGCGCGCAGGCCGGGGAGGGCGCGGCGGCCTTGCCCGGCAGCCACTCGAGCGTGCCGTGGGTGCCGAGATGGATCATCGCGTCGATGCCGACCACTTCGCGCAGCCACAGATAGAAGGCGACGTAGCCGTGGCGCGGCGGGATCGAGGTGTCGTGATACTCGGCCTTGCGGGCGTCGCGCCGGCCGCGATCGGGCTGCACCGCGACGGTCAGTGCGCCGAGGTCGAGCGCGGCGAAGCGGAAGGCGTCGCCGGCGACGTCCGGGTCGGTCGCCGGGTCGCCCCAGGCGGCCTCGACCGAGGCGCGGAACGCCTCGGGGAGGGCGGCGAAGAGGGTGCGGTAGCGGGCGAGGGGGAGGGAGGGTGAGGTCGCGTCGGGGCGCGGCGGCGTAGGGTGCAAGGAGCGAAGCGAATTGCACCGTTCGGCGTCCCGGCCGGGTCGGTCGGCCGAACGATGGTCGTCGCTTCCGAGTCGGCGTCCAGCCCCCCCTCCCTGGCCCTCCCCCTCGAGGGGGGAGGGGATGGGTGGGGCGAGCGAGGAGAGTACGTCCGGCATCGCCGTATGAGGCGGCTCGGATGGGCGCTCCTCCTTATCCGTCTTTCCGGTGGCGGTGCCACCGTACCGGTCAGCAAGCGTCGCTGCGTGATCGTCGGCAGCCGAAACGGAGGCCGTCTCCCCATCGTTCCCTCCCCCCTGGAGGGGGAGGGACAGGGAGGGGGGGCTCGGAGGCGCGACGGTTTCGGTGGCGAGGTGCCGGGCGTCGAGCGCATCGGCTTCCCGGAGGGTCGGCCGGTGCAATTCGCTTCGCTCTTTGCACCCTACGGCTTCGCGTCCCTCCAACACCCGCATCAGCGTGTCCGCATCCGGGACATCGTCTACCGCATAGCCCGCCTCGCGCAGGTCCTCGGCGATCGCGACGAGGCTCGCGGGGGTGTCGAGGCCGACGGCATAGGCGGTGCGGCCGCCCTTGGCGGGGTAGTCGGAGACGACGAGGCCGATGCGGCGCGCCCCCCGCGGTTTCGCCGCGAGATCGACCCAGGCCTTCGCCAGATCGGCGACCGCGACGACGCCGGCCTCGTCGGCGACGTGGACGGCGCGGGCGAACTGGTGCGCTTCGGAGCGTTCCTCGCGGCCCTTGAACGAGATCGCCCGCGTCGCGATGCGGCCGTCGATCTCGGGCAGGAC
The DNA here is from genome assembly GCF_036782435.1 of Pinisolibacter sp. Taxonomy (NCBI): domain Bacteria; kingdom Pseudomonadati; phylum Pseudomonadota; class Alphaproteobacteria; order Hyphomicrobiales; family Ancalomicrobiaceae; genus Pinisolibacter; species Pinisolibacter sp. Next base: position 25,796 of record NZ_DAIPZB010000001.1, read on the forward strand.
GAGGTTCATGGCGAGGTCGGCCGCGCCGAGACCGCGGGTCGAGGCCTCCCAGGCGGGGCGCTCGCAGGTGGCGAGGACGGCTTGGAGGACGGGGACGCCGGCGCGTTCCAACACCGACGAGCCGTCGTCGAGCCGCGCCGAGAAGGCGGTGGTGTTGACGACGATGGCGGGAGCGAGGTCGTCGATCAGCCGGCCGAGACCGTCGACGACGCGGCCGTCCTTGAGCGAGGTGACGAATTCGGCGCGCACCGCGAAGCCGCGTGCCGCCAGCGCCTGCGCCAGCGCCGCGATCGGTGCGGTGTCGGCGGCGGTGACGAAGGAGCGGTAGAAGGTGAGGAGGGCGAGCGGGCCGTCACCGTCGTGGCAGGCCGGGGCGAAGCGGCCATGCGCGGCGAGCGGCTGCGGCTCGTCCCACGTGGCTTCGCGGCCGAGGCGGTTCGAGATCCAGCCCAGCGCCGAGGCGACGTTCGCCGGGCCGCCCTCCTGGAACCAGCGCCACAGCCGGCGCAGGTCCTCGAGCGGTAGGGTCGAGGCGGCGTCGAGGCGCATGTCGTCGCGAGCGTCACCGGGCACCACGGCGAAATCGAAGCCGCGGGCGCGCGCCGCCGCGGCGAGTTCGTCGACGCCGTAGCGCCAGTAGTCGAGCCCGCCGAGGAGGCGGACGAGGACGAAGCGGGCCTTGCGCCCGACCGCGTCGAGCCACAGGTCGACCGAATAGGGGTGGCGCAGGTCGGCGAGCGAGGCGAGGCGCAGGCTCGGCAGATCGGCGCGGCCGGCATGGACGGCGGCGACGAGGCCGAGATCCGAATCCGAGAAGGAGAGGAACGCCACCTCGCCCGCCGTCTGGCCGAGATCGATCGCCTGGACGGTATCGTCGAGCGAGCGGATCGTGTCGGCGACGAGGTGCATCGGGTGGTGGCTCCGGGTTGGTGGCGTCGGGCGCCAACGCGACGACCGAGGCGGGCGGGAGGTCCGCCGGGATTACGACTGCGAACGTCTCGTTCGCTCCGCCCACAGAGGGTCGAAGCGCAACCCCGCACCCGGCCGTCGTCCCCGGCGAGCCGAAGGCGAGGGAAGGGGACCCATAGGCCTCACCACCTCGGGGAACCTTCGATGGATCCCCTTCCCCTCCGCTTCGCTTCGGCCGGGGATGCCGGCCGAGGGGGCGAGGGGGAATCCGTGGCGAAGGCGATGGTCGCCGACTGCCTCACGCCGCCAGCGCGGCGCGCACCGCGGCTTCGTCGAGGCCCTTCTCGGCGATCACCACGAGGCGGCCGGCGCGGATCTCCTCCGGCCCCCAGGGGCGATCGAACTGGTGGCGGAAGCGGTTGCCCACCCCCTGGACGAGGAGGCGCATCGGTTTGCCCTCGACGGCGACGAAACCCTTGATGCGCAACACGTCGTGGCTCTCGGCGACGGCCTTCAGGCGCTCCACCAGCGAAGCCGGATCACGCGCCGGGGCGACTTCCACCACGAAGGTGTCGAAGTCGTCGTGGTCGTGATCGCCCTCGATCTCATGATGCGACGGGCGCGCCGCGAGGTCGTCCTCGGCCGCGGCGAAGAGGCCGAGCGCCACCGCCGGATCGACCCGGCCCTCGGCGGCGCTCACCACCTTGACGGCGCGTGGAATGGCCTTGCGGATCTCCGCCTCGATCGCGGTGAGATCGCTCGCGCCGAGGAGATCGGCCTTGTTGACCACCACCAGATCGGCGGCGAGCAGTTGGTCCTCGTAGACCTCTTCGAGCGGATTGTCGTGGTCGATCGAGGCGTCCTCCGCCCGCTGGGCGAGCACGGCGTCCGGATCGTCGGCGAAGCGGCCGTCGATCACGGCGCGGCCGTCGACCACCGCGACGACGCCGTCGACGGTGAGCTTGGCGCGGATCTCCGGCCAGTCGAAGGCCTTGATCAGCGGCTTGGGCAGGGCGAGGCCGGAAGTCTCGACGACGATGTGGTCGGGGCGGTTCGGCAAGGCCAGCAGCCCCTCGATGGCGGGCAGGAAATCGTCGGCGACGGTGCAGCACAGGCAGCCGTTGGCGAGTTCGACGATCGCCTCCGGCGCGCAGGCATCGCCGTCGCAGGACTTCAGGATCTCGCCGTCGACGCCGACGTCGCCGAATTCGTTGATCACCAGCGCCAGCCGGCGGCCACGGGCGTTCTCGACGAGGTGACGGATCAGCGTCGTCTTCCCGGCGCCGAGGAAGCCGGTGACGATGGTGACCGGGATCTTGGAGAAGGTGGTCATGAACGGACCTCGGAGACTGCCGGGCGGAGCCCGGAACCCTTCTCCCCTCGCGGGAGAAGGTGGCGCGAAGCGCCGGATGAGGGGGCTGGGCGGATCGATCGGGCATGGTGCGGGAGGCGGCCCACGAACCCCCCATCCGCCCTTCGGGCACCTTCTCCCGCAAGGGGAGAAGGGGGAACCGCGGGCGAGGTTTCAACGTGACGGCGATGGTGGAGGGCTGTCGCGAGCATCGCCATCACCCGCCTCGCTCGTCGAAACACATCGGCGGAATGCGGGCGACGACGCCCTTCTTGAGCTCGTCGGGGCGGCTCTTCCAGGGGATGAGGCCGTCGGTTGCCGCGCCGTAGAGGGCGGCGGCGTCGAGAATGGCGGGGGCGGCCTCGGCGTCGAAATCGCCGTAGACGTAGGTCCATTTCTCGGGAGCGCCGAAGCCGATGGTCACCGGACGTTTGCACACCGACAGGCATTCGACCGGTACGACGCGGACATCGTCGCGCGTCGCGGCGGCGGCCTCGAGCGCCGCATGGAGACGGGTGCCGGCGTGCGGCGCGTCGAGCGTGTCGCCCTCGCGGCGGCAGGTGGTGCAGACGAGGATGATCGTCACCGGCGAGGGGTTCGCCGAAGGCATCGCCGCTTCGGGCGACGAGAGGGAGGGGGATGTCGTCACGTCGGTCCTCTTTCTCCGCCCCACCGGCGGATCGGGGAATGGATCGGACGACGGCAGGTCTCCTGGCTCGCGGATCTCGGCTCGGCGCCGCCTTCCCGGGGATCATCCCAGTGGCGTCTCGGCGCGTCGCTCTCCGCTCACAGTTGCGGGGGCAGCCGCGGCATCCCCTCGTCGGGACCGCGTTCCCTTTTCACCTCCGGATGTCCGGAGGACCGTCGCGTCGACGATATGAGGGACGGTGGACGGAGAAGTCAATCGAGACGACCGGCGACCAGGGCGATGGCTCCGTTCTCCACTCGGGTCATTCGTCGGGATGCTGGTTCCGCGTCGTGCGCCCCGGTGAGGTGCCGAAACGGCGGAGCCCCGGGGCGGTGGTGACCGCTCCGGGGCTCCTCGTATCGTCGTCGGTATCGCCGATCAGCGCTCGCGGCGCGGGCCGCGGGGGCGGTCGCCCTGAGCGCGGGTCCTGTCGGCGCCGCCGTTGCGGGTCATCGGGCGATCGCCGCCGCGCTTGCCGTCGCGACGGTTGTCGCCGCCGAACGACCGCTCCTGGCGGCCTTCGCCACCGTATCCACGATCCGCGCGGTCGCCACCGCCTTGCGGGCGGCCGTCGCGGCGCACGTGGTCGCGCGGCGCGGCATGGCCGCTGCGTCCTGCGACGCTCTCGCCGTGGCGGGTGTCGCGCATGGCCTTCACCGGCATGTCGTCGCGACGGCGGTTGTCGTCGCGGCGGCGTCCTTCCTCGGAACGACGACCGTCGTCCCGACCCCGGCCCTCGTCGCGGACGCGATGTTCATCGCGGGCGCGGAACTCCTCGCGCGGACCGCGATTGCCACGCGGTCCGGCGCCGCGCGCCTGCTGCTCGGCCTGCGCCGGGCGCTTCTCGCCGCCGCGACGGTCGTCGCGCGGACGGCCGGCGTGATGATGGCCGCGCGGCGCGATGGCGTCGTCGTCTATGTCGCGGCGGGCTTCCTTGGCCTGGGCCGCGGCCATGGCGGCGAGGCCCTGGGGCAGCGCCAGCTTCGGCACGGTGCGGCGGATGAGGCGCTCGATCGACTTGAGATACGCCCGCTCCTCGCCGTTGCAGAAGGAGACGGCCGAGCCGTCGGCGCCGGCGCGCGCGGTGCGGCCGATGCGGTGGACGTAGCTCTCCGGGATGTTCGGCAGGTCGTAGTTGACGACATGGGAGATGCCGTCGATGTCGATGCCGCGGGCGGCGATGTCGGTGGCGATCAGCACGCCGATCTCGCCGTCGCGGAAGGCGGCGAGCGCCCGCTCACGCTGCGGCTGGCTCTTGTTGCCGTGGATGGCGGCGGCCTCGAAGCCGGAACGGGCGAGGTGCTTCACCACCCGGTCGGCGCCGTGCTTGGTGCGGGTGAAGACGATGACGCGATCGAACTTCGGCTGGCGCAGCAGATGCTCGAGCAGCGCCTGTTTCTCACGGGTCTCGCAGAAGAACACGCCCTGTTCGATGCGATCGACCGTGGTGGCGACCGGGGTCACCGCCACCTCGACCGGATCGGTCAGGTAGTTGGCGGCGAGCGAGGCGATCGCCTGCGGCATGGTCGCCGAGAAGAACAGCGACTGGCGCTGACGCGGCACCAGCTTGGCGATGCGCTTCAGCGAATGGATGAAGCCGAGGTCGAGCATCTGGTCGGCCTCGTCGAGCACCAGCATCTCGACCTTGTCGAGACGGCAGGAGCCGCGGTCGACGAGATCGAGGAGACGGCCGGGGGCGGCGACGAGCACGTCGACGCCGCGCATCAGGGCGCGCTCCTGCTTGCCGATGGAGACGCCGCCGAACACCACCTCGACGCGGAGGTCGAGACCGGCGGCGTAGGTGCGGAAACTCTCGGCGATCTGCGAGGCGAGCTCGCGGGTCGGGGCGAGGACGAGGCTGCGGGTCGCATGCGGGCCGGGACGGCGGCGATCGGTGATCAGCCGCTGGATCATCGGCAGGGCGAAGGCGGCGGTCTTGCCGGTGCCGGTCTGGGCGATGCCGAGAAGGTCGCGGCCCTTCAGGAGATGCGGGATGGCCTGGGCCTGGATCGGGGTCGGCGTCTCGTAGCCGGACGCCGCGAGGGCCTCGAGGATGGACGCGTCGAGGCCGAAATCGGTGAACTTGGTCAAGTTGGGTCTTTCGAGTGCGAAAAGCCGCCGGCGCGCCACGTCCTCGGGACGAGGGGGCGCGCGTCGGGATCGTATGACGATCCCCGCGTGAAAAGGGGCTTGTCGGGTGAGAAGCGATCGAGCGGTCGGAGAGAAGACACGAAACGCGGGTCGATCGGATCTTCGTCCGTCGCTGCCCGCGTGGCGTCCGTCACGCGTCTCCCGACCTCCGTCGGCGGGATCTTCCCGAGCTTCGACGGCGTCGCACCGGCCTTCTGCCCGAAGTTCGTGTTCGGATCAAGGCACGAGTGCGAGAAATCGACTTCCGCGCCGCCGCCGGCTCGGGATATGGATGGCGCCACGGAAATGCAACGACGAACGAGAACGAGGTAGCCCCGAGATGAAGTCGCCGCGTTTCACGCCGTTGATGGCGAGCCTGCCTTCGACCGTACCCTTCGTCGGCGCCGAGGCGATCGAACGGACGCGCGGGCACCTGTTCAAGGCGCGGATCGGCGCCAACGAGAGCGTCTTCGGGCCGTCGCCGAAGGCGATCGCCGCCATGCAGGCGGCGATCGCGACCGAAGCTTGGCTCTATGGCGACCCGGAGAACCACGACCTCAAGGTGGCGTTGGCGAAGCACCACGGCGTGCGGCCGGAGAACATCGTCGTCGGCGAGGGCATCGACGGGTTGCTCGGCCTCACGGTCCGTCTCTTCGCCGATCCCGGTACGCCGATCGTCACCTCGCTCGGCGGCTACCCGACCTTCGATTATCACGTCGCCGGCCACGGCGCCCGCTTCGTCCGGGTGCCCTACGTCGACGATCGCGAGAACCTGCCGGGTCTCGTCGATGCGCTGATCGCCGAGGACGCGCCGCTCGGCTACTTCGCCAACCCCGACAATCCGATGGCCACCTGGTGGTGGGGCGAGGAAGTGGCGCGGGAGCTGGCGCGCGTGCCCGAGGGTTCGCTCTTCATCCTCGACGAGGCCTATGGCGAATTCGCGCCCGACGGCACCCTGCCGACGACCATCGACCCCGACGATCCGCGCGTCATCCGCTTCCGCACCTTCTCCAAGGCGCACGGCATGGCCGGGATGCGCGTCGCCTACGGCATCGCCGCGCCGGAGGTCGCCAAGGCCTTCGACAAGATCCGCAACCACTTCGGCGTCAATCGCGTCGCCCAGGCCGGGACGCTCGCCGCGCTCGCCGACGGCGAATGGCTCGCCCACGTGGTGGCGAGTGTGAACCGCGCCAAGACCCGCATCGCCGCCATCGCCGCCGACAACGGCCTGACCTCGCTGCCGTCGGCGACCAACTTCGTCGCCGTCGACTGCGGTGGCGACGGGGCCTTCGCCAAGGCCGTACTCGACGGGCTGATCGCCCGCGATCTCTTCGTGCGCAAGCCGTGGCTGGCGCCGATGGATCGCTGCATCCGCCTCTCCGCCGGCACCGACGCCGACCTCGATCTCCTCGCCGCCGCGCTCCCCGGGGCGCTGGCCGACGCACGCGGGTGAGGGGGGCGGGTATCGGCTCGACGCGGGAGCGAACCACCGGTGCGATTTCCTGCTCGTCGCGGATCGCGAGCGAACCGCGTCGACGCATGGCGCCTCGGCGTTCGCGGGGGTGGCGGGCGGCGGGCGGCACCCTAGTGTAGGGATTTCCCGATGACCCGCGCCGATTCCGGCGCCGCGAGAGTTCCCATGGGTGAAGGCTTTCCCACGCTCGGCGATCGCGAGCGCCTGACGGTCGTGCTCGGCGCGATGGTCGTGCTGCTGCTCGCGGCGCTCGACCAGTCGATCGTCGCGCCGGCGCTGCCGACCATCGGCGCGGCGCTCGGCGACGTCGAATATCTCTCTTGGGTGGTCTCGGCCTACTTCCTGACCTCGACCGCTGTGACGCCGCTCTACGGCAAGCTCGCCGACCTGAAGGGCCGCAAGGCGACGCTCCACACCGCCATCGCCGTCTTCACCGTCGGCTCGGCGCTCTGCGCGCTGGCGCCGAACATGACGATGCTGGTGATCGGTCGCGCCGTGCAGGGGCTCGGCGGCGGCGGGCTGATCAGCCTCGTCCAGACGGTGATCGGCGACGTGGTGCCGCCGCGCGAGCGTGGCCGCTACATGGGATGGATCTCGCTCGTTTGGGCGACGGCGAGCGTCTCGGGTCCGGTGGTCGGCGGCGTCTTCGCCCAGCATCTGCACTGGTCTTTGATCTTCTGGGTCAATCTGCCGTTGGCGGTGGTCGCCATGGTGATGATCGCCCGCGCCATGCGCCATCTGCCCGACGTCTCCCGCCCCCAGCGCCTCGATCTCGTCGGCGCCGTGTTGATCGTCGGCGGCACGGTGGCGCTGATGCTGGCGTTGACCTGGGGCGGTTCGCGGATGCCGTGGACCTCGCCGCAGGTGCTCGGGCTCTTCGCCGTGGCAGTCGCCGCCTTCGCCGCCTTCGGCCGCCACGTGGCGCGGGTCGAGGAGGCGCTGATCCCGCTCACGGTGCTGCGCAATCCGGTCGTCGCGGTGACCACCTCGGCGATGTTCTTCGTCATGGGCAGCTGGTTGTCGCTCTCCGTCTACGTGCCGATCTGGCTCGCCCAGGTCCACGGCTTCGGCGCGGCGAACGCCGGCTTCGGGCTGATCGGCCTGACCCTCGGCACGGTCGTCGGCGCCAATGCCGGCGGCCGGATGCTCGCCCGCGTCACCCACTACAAGCGTGTGGCGCTCGGTGGGGCGGCCCTCGGCGTCGTCGCCAACGCCGGCCTCGCTCTCGGCGCGGCGACCTTGCCGTTCTGGGCGGCGGAGATATTCCTCGTCGCCGCCGGCCTCGGCACCGGCGCGCTCTTCCCGCTGTCGACGGTCGTCGTGCAGAACGCCGTCGATCGCCGCGATCTCGGCGTCGCCACCGCCACCCACGCCTTCTTCCGGGCCCTCGGCACGGTGGTCATCGTCGCCATCCTCGGTGCGATCTTCCTCGCCTCCGGTCTCGGCGACGCGATCGAGGGCGGAATGGGCCATGCGGGCCTGTCGCCCGAGGAGGTGACGCTCGCCGGATCGACCTTCCGCCGCATCTTCGCGATGACGACGCTCGGACAGGCGATCGGCCTCGTTATCTTCTCGTTTCTGGAGGAGCGCCCGCTCATCGGGCGCGGTGCGCCGGCGCGCGGCTCGGGCGAGGCGTCGTGATCAGCGGTCGGCGGCGCGTCTCAGCCGCCCGAGACCGCGCCGCAGGTTCACCCAAGCGGCGCGTACGGCGGTTCGGATCGCGGCGAAGCCGGGCGCCAGATGCGCCGCGGCGTTGCGCAGGGCGGCGCGAACCCGCCGCACCATCGCCGCCGCGGCTCGCCATGCCGTCGTCGCCCTGAGGCGGCCGAGCGACCAGTCGTAGAGCGCCATCACCCGGGTGTAGGTCCAGGCGAACCAGCCGATGGTGAGGAGCTTGTCGCGGGTGGCGTGGAACAGGCGCTCGACCAGGACGATCGACGAGAGGTGAGCGACGGCGAGCATCGTCGCGCCGGCGGAGAATCGCCCGGTGCCGAGGAGCCACAGGCCCCAGAGCTTGAACGGTTCCAACACCACGAAGGGCACGAGGAAGACGAAGAGCGTCGGATAGGGCGGCAATCGATGCAGCGCCTCGCCCAGGCGTGCGAACAGCCGCAGCTCGGCGAGGGCGGCGAAGATCGGCCGGAAGGCCGCCAGCACCACGTCGTCGATCAGGAAGTAGATCGTCGCGGCGACGAGCAACGGCAGGCGCAGGAGCGCCCGGACGATCGGGTGGCGCGGCGTCGCGGAGGAGTGGGGATCGGGGTCGGTCAATCTCGCCTCGGTGCGGCGGTGTGATGGGCGCATCGACAGATGGGGGCGCGATCGCGGCATTGCGAGGGCAGGGCAACCGCTCGACGCGTCATCGGCTTGCCGGATCACGAAAGGACGCGCCGCGGGCATCCCTTCTCCCCTCGCGGGAGAAGGGATGCCCGAAGGGCGGATGAGGGGGCTGAACCTCTCCCCGCCTTCGGTGCTCGCGGCTCCCGCCTCCGGTTGCCGCTTCGCGGCGCTCCCCTCATCCGGCCCTGCGGGCCACCTTCCCCCGCGAGGGGGGAAGGGAGGGGGCGCCTCGGGCGGACGGTGGCGGAAGCGCTTCGAGCGATTACCCGCAGGGCAGGGGGCCTTGCTCTTGCCCGAAATCCGCGCGACCGCTAGGACCACGACGAAGAGGCCCGATCCGGGCCGGACCTTCGGGGAGTGGGACGATGTCGAGGAAGACCTGGGGCCTTGCGTGGATCTCGGCGATGGCGATGTCGGCGGCGATCGGCGGCGCGGCGATCGCCGGCGAGGCGATCTCCATCGACCTGCACAACAAGTCCTACAAGACGACCTGCGCCGAAGAGGACAACGTCTATTACACGCTGACCTCGGAGAAGGTGGCGAGCTTCACCGTCGAGGCGAAGACGCCTCCTTACGTCGACACCATCGTCCGCGACATCACCGCGCCGGACTTCTCCGGTTGCAGCTTCGGCGGCTCGGGGGGCGCCGACGGCTCGCACTACACGCCGCCGACCGCGGTGCTGTGGGAGGACGACGAATACGTCCTCAAGGGTGTCGTCTATCCCGACTTCTGGCGTCCGACCGTGGTGCCGGTGACGGTCGGCAAGCTCACCCAGAACTTCCTCCACCTCGTCCAGCTGTGGCGCAAGACGCCGGCCGGGCCGATCGAGTTCCTGGTGTTCTACCCGCAGGACGGCTACTGGCGGCTCAAGGGCCTGCCGCCCTTCCGCATGCGCGAGGTCGCCTACGGCTCGTCCTTCCTCTTCGGCCCGGTCGAGGTGAGTACCCGGCCCTTCGTCGCCTACAAGGCGGTGGCCTTCGATCCCAAGAAAGTGGCCTTCACCATCGACTTCGCCACCGGCGGCAAGGCGGTGGTGGCGCTCGAGGCGATCGAGGTCGGCCGCTCGGCGGTCGAGGTCTCGTTCGACGGCGTCGACACGTCGAAGCTGCCCTTCGCGGCGTTGCGTTCGATGTATGTCGCGCCCGGCAACGCCGACACCGCCGAAACGGTGGTGCGCGCCACGCCCGGCGCCGCCCCGACGTCCACGGTCGTCGTCGACTACGTCGACGGCAAGGCCGCCGACGTCGCCTTCGCCCGGAGCGTGCCCTCCACCCACAACACCTCCGCCCCGGACATCGGCTTCCGCGACTTCCGCGGCAGGTGAGCCGCGGAGGGCCGGGCCGGAGCGCCGGTTGACGCACCTCGCGCGGGGCGCTTCACTCGCCGTCCGAAATCGGCGGCGGAGCCGAGGCCGGATGCCGTGGTCGCGCGCGGCCGCAGCGAAGGAGCGACGTCGGGATGACCACGGGGGGCGCCGATCCACGCTCGGCATCGCAGGGAGCGATGTCGCGGGCCGTCGGGTCGCTGTTGCGGCGCATCTCGATTCCGGGCCGGATCGGTCTCGTCGTCGTCGTCAACGTCGTGGCGCTCCTCGCCCTCGCCGCGGCGACCGCCTGGAGCGGCGGCGAACTGCGACGGGCCTGGAGCGACCTGCGCGCCGCTCACGACGTCGACGAGGCCCTGTTCGACCTCGAGCGTGCCGTCCACGCCCTCCATCGCGAAGTCGGCGCCTTCCTGCTGCGACCCGACGAGGCGCACCGCACCGACGTCGAGAACGCCAAGGCGCGCTTCACCGGGGTGCTGCTGCGCTCGCTCGACGAGACGCGGAGCGCCGGCTCCACCGACCTCGACGACTTCGCCGAGGTCGCCCGCCACTACCTCTTCGGCTTCGACGATCTGCGCGGGCTCGAGATCGACATCCGCATGATCTACGAGACCGAATTCGCCGATCTGGTGCCGCAGGTGCGGGTCCGTCTCGACGCGCTCGACCTCGCCATCCGGCCGAACGACGTCGTTCTGCGCCCGCTGGTCGCCACCGCCTACGACCGCTTCGCCGAGTTCCGGGTCAATCTCGTCGCCTATCGCCACGAGCGACGCAGCGAGCAACTCGAAGCGGCGCGTCGCGCCCGCGACACCTTCGCCGCCGCTCTGCGCGAGATCGGCCGGTCGCCGTCGCCGGATGCGCGCGGCTACGCGGTCGAGAGCTTCCTGCCGGAGATCGTGGCGATGGATTCGATCTTCGGGCGGCTGGAGGACGTCGCCGATCGCCACGCCCGCTGGCTCACCGGGACGCTCGAGGCCAATCGAGCCCGGATGATCGACCTGCTCGAACGTGCCCTCGAACACCAGACCGCCCGCGAACGCGACGCCATCGCCCGTTACGACCGGTTGCTCGCCGCAGCCGCCGGGCGTTTCGCCGTCCTCGCGCTGATCTTCGCCGGCCTCAGTCTCCTCGCCTCGGCCTTCGTCGCCCGCACCATCCGCACGCCGCTCGCCGCGGCGCAGGGCGCGATGCGGGCGGTGGTGGTCGGCGACACCGACCGGCCGATCCCCGGTCTCGACGCCGAGGACGAGATCGGCGCCATGTCGCGGTCGATCGAGGTGTTCCGCCAGGAGGTGGCCGGGTTCCGCCGCCGCGAGGAGGAGCACGCCGAGCAGGAGCGGCGGTGGTACGGTCTGCTCGAGACCAGCCCGATCGGGATCGCCATCCTCTCCGTCGGCGACGGCCGGCCGACCTTCCGCAATCATCGCTACGACGAACTCTTCGGCCTGCCCGACGGCGCCGAACCGCCGCGGCCGCGCGATCACTTCGCCGATCCGGAGGATGCGGTCCGCCTCTCCGAGGCGGTGGTGCGCGGCGGCGGCGTCTCGGGCTGGCAGGCGCTGATGCGTCGCGGAGAAGGCGCCACCTGGTGGGGCCTGCTCGAGGTGCGGCCGATCGAGTTCGCCGGCCGTCCGGCGCACGTCTTCTGGATCTACGACGTCACCGATCGACGCGCCGCGGAAGAGGACATGCGGCTCGCCAAGGAAGGGGCGGAGCGGGCGCTGCGCGAACTGGCCGAGGCCCAACGCAATCTGATCGAGGCGGAGAAGCTCGCCGCCATCGGCGGTCTGGTCGCCGGCGTCGCCCACGAGGTCAACAATCCGGTCGGCATCGGCCTCACCGTCGCGTCGAGCCTCGAGCGTCGCGTCGTCGACTTCGAGCGTGAACTCGCCGGCGGACAACTGCGCCGATCGCGCCTCGACGATTTCGTCGCCGGCGCCCGCGACGCCGCCCGCCAACTGGTCGCCAACCTCACGCGCGCCGGCGAGTTGGTGCAATCTTTCAAACAGGTCGCGGTCGACCGCACCCATTCCGAACGCCGCGCCTTCGACCTCGCCGACGCGACGCGGCAGATCGCTTCGAGCCTGCGGCCGAGTCTCAGGGCGACCGGCATCGGCTTCGACGTCGCCGTCCCCGACGGGCTCGTGCTCGACAGCTATCCCGGCGCCTGGGGGCAGGTCGTCACCAATCTCTTCGTCAACGCCCTGACCCACGCCTGGCCGGAAGGGGCCGCGACGGGGCACATGACACTCGAGGCTCGCCGTCTCGACGGCGGGCGGATCGAGGTCGTCTTCGCCGACGACGGCGTCGGCATGAGCGACGTGGTGTCGCGCCACGCCTTCGAACCCTTCTTCACCACCCGTCGCGGCGCCGGAGGGAGTGGATTGGGGCTGCACATCGTCTACAACATCGTCACGCACCGCCTGGGAGGGCGGATCGCCCTGGAGACGGCGCCCGGGAGAGGGTGTCGCTTCCGCATGACTCTGCCGGCGGTCGCACCCGAGGACGAGGCGGAGCCCGAGCGCGGTCGAACGAAGGAGAACGAGGGATGAGCGACGACGACCTCCTGGTCTTCGCCGCCGAGAGCGACGACGCGCCGGAGCGGCCGGCGCGCAGTTGGAAGATCGCCGTGATCGACGACGATCCGGCGGTCCACGACGGCACGCGTTTCGCGCTGTTCGACTATGCGCTCGCCGGCCAGGGTCTGGAGATCCTCTCCGCCTTCTCCGCGGCGGAGGGGCGCGAACTGGTGCGCGCCAACCCCGATCTGGCGGTGATCCTGCTCGACGTGGTGATGGAGTCCGAGACCGCCGGCCTCGAACTCGTCGAGTTCATCCGCGGCGAACTGCGCAACGACCTCGTTCGCATCATCCTGCGTACCGGCCAGCCCGGACAGGCGCCGGAACGCGCCGTCATCGTCGACTACGACATCAACGACTACAAGGCGAAGACCGAACTCACCGCCGACAAGCTGTTCACCGCGCTGACCGCGGCCATCCGCTCGCATCAGCAGCTGCTGCGCATGGAGGAGACGCGCCGCGGTCTCGAGATCATCATCGACGCGGCGACCGCGCTGTTCGACACCCGCTCGATGCAGCGTTTCGCCGAGGGTGTGCTGACCCAGGTCGCCTCGCTGCTCGAAGTCGACTGCGCCGGCATGCTGGTTGTGCGCGACCGGCCGCAGGATCCGAGGGCCGAAGATCTGTCGGTGATCGCCGGGTCGGGCGTCTATTCCGGCGTCGCCGCGGCGGGGACCGGGGCTCTGGACGTCGACACCCGCCGCGCCATCGACGCCGCCTTCGCCGAGCGTCACCACTGCTTCCTGGAGAGCCGTTCGATCCTCTACATCCGCACCTCGAGCGGCCGCGAGATCGCCGTGGTGCTCGATGTCGCCAAGCACCTGTCGGCCACCGACCGAGCGCTGGTCGAGGTCTTCTGCGGCAAACTCTCGGTCGCCTTCGAGAACGTGCTGCTGCTCGAGCGGTTGCAGGCCACCAACGTCGAGCTCGAGCAGCGCGTCGAGGTGCGCACCCGCGAGCTCAGCGACGCGGCGCGTCGCCTCGCGGATCAGCGCGAGACCCTGCGCCGCGCCAACGAATTCAAGGCCGAACTCCTCGGCATGGTCGCCCACGACCTCAAGAACCCGCTCGCCGCCATCCTCGGCCGCATCGAGATCATCGGCGAGCTCATGGAGAAGCCCGGCATCGATCCGGCACGCCTGAAGGCGGAGGTCGGCAAGATCGCGGCGCCGGCGACGGCGATGAACCGGATGATCGGCGATCTCGTCGCCCAGGCCGCCACCGACGCGGTCGAGGTCTCGATCCGTCCGGTGGCGCTCGACCTCGCCGACCTCGTCCACGACGTCGTCGACCACCTGCGCCCGCTCGCCGCCCGCAAGAACCAGACGCTGATCTGGCGCGGCGAGAGCGGGATCCGCATCTGCGGCGATCCCGACCGGTTGCGCGACGCGGTCGAGAACGTCGTCTCCAACGCGGTGAAATACGGGCCGGTCGGCGGGACCGCGGAGATCGTGGTGCGGCGGGTCGCCGATCGGGCGGTGGTCACCGTCGCCGATCAGGGGCCGGGCCTTTCACCGGAAGATTTCGGTCGGCTCTTCGGTCGATTCCAGCGGCTGTCGGCGCAACCGACCGGCGGCGAGGGTTCGACCGGTCTCGGCCTGTCGATCGCCCACGAGATCGTCCGCCTGCACGACGGCCACATCGGTGCGCTCAACGCCGAGAGCGGCTCCGGCGCGGTCTTCGAGATCGTCCTGCCGGCGCTCGACGGCGAGGCGATCGGCGGCGAGGGAGGTGGACCATGACGACGGACGCGCGCATCGCCGTCGTCGACGACGATCCCCACACCCGCGAGACCGTCGCCGACTATCTCGCCCTCCACGACTTCGACGTCGTCGCCCTCGACGGCGGCACGGCTCTGCGCGCCGAGATGGCCGAGCGGGCGCCGGATCTGGTGGTGCTCGACCTCCACATGCCGGGCGAGAACGGCCTGTCGGTGCTGCGCTGGCTGAAGGAGGAGATGGGCGGCGTCCCGGTCATCATGCTGACCTCGACCGCGAGCCCGATCGACCGGGTGGTCGGTCTCGAACTCGGCGCCGACGACTACCTCGCCAAGCCGGCGGAGCTGCGCGAACTGGTGGCGCGCATCCGTTCGGTGTTGCGCCGGGTCGCCGCGCCGCCGCCACCGGCGTCGCCCCCGGCGGTCGCCAAGCCGAAACGCGCCGCACCGTCGGTCCCGCGGGCGGAACCCGTCGTCTTCGGCGACCGCCTGCTCGATCGCGCCTCCCGCCGCCTCGTCGACCGCGTCACCGGTGCCGAAACGGTGCTCCACACCTCGGAATTCCAATTGCTCGAGGCCTTCGTCGATCATCCCAACCGGGTGCTCAGCCGCGAGCAGCTGCTCGATCTCGCCCACGCCCGCGATCCGGAAGCCTTCGATCGCGCCATCGACGTGCGCATCGCCCGCATCCGCAAGAAAATCGAGCCGGATCCGTCCGAACCCACCTTCATCCGCACCGTGCGCGGCGCCGGCTACATCTACGTGCCGGGCCGGCGGGAGCGCGGGACGGGCGGCGAAGGGTGAGAGCGACGGGGCAGGGGGCCTTGGCGCCGGTACGGGCCGAGTTCGACCGACCGGGGGCGGCTCCGCGACCATGCGGCGCGATCGCCGCGGCGATTTCGGTGCGCTCCGCCTTGGCGGGGCTCGCGCGCGGTGCTAAGAGCGCGCCACCCGCCGAGATATCGGCCCTTCCCGAGTGAACCGACGAGAGGAATTCCTCAGATGGCGATCGAACGCACCTTTTCGATGATCAAGCCCGACGCCACCAAGCGCAACCTGACCGGCCAGATCGTGGCGCGTTTCGAGGCCGCCGGCCTGCGCGTCGTCGCCTCCAAGCGTCTGTGGCTGTCGCGCCGTCAGGCCGAGGCCTTCTACGCCGTCCACAAGGAGCGTCCGTTCTTCGGCGAGCTGACCGAGTTCATGTCCTCCGGCCCGATCGTCGCCCAGGTGCTCGAGGGCGAGAACGCCGTCCTCAAGAACCGCGAAGTGATGGGCGCCACCAACCCGGCCAACGCCGCCGAGGGCACCATCCGCAAGGACTTCGCCCTGTCGATCGGCGAGAACTCGGTGCACGGCTCCGACGCTCCCGAGACCGCCGCCGAAGAGATCGCCTTCTTCTTCTCCGGCCTCGAGATCGTCGGCTGATCGCACGCCGACCGCATCTCCGACCTCTTCGACGGCCCGGGCGTCTCGACGACGTCCGGGCCTTCTCATATCCAGCCGATGAAGTTTCGACTTTTTCGAAACTTCATCGGCGAAAGCTAGTCCGAACGGGCGTCGGCCGGTCGGGCCGTGATGCCCACGAAATTCGGACGAGCCCGAATTTCGCGAGCCCGGTATCACTTCGGTCGAGCCGGCCGGTCCCGGTCGGGGAGACGGCGCAGTTCGCCGAGGATCCAACGGGCGAAGCGCCGCCGGGCATAGTGGTGATCGGGGCGACCGCGGGAATCGAGAGCCGTCCACGACGGGCGGACGAAGCCGTCCGGGCCGAGGGCGGCCGCAGCGCTGTCGAGGTGGGGAATCGCCCGGGCGCGGCACCACGCGGCGACGCGAGCGTCGAAGGCGAGGGCGAGGTCGGTGCGCTCGCGACGTGTCGCGGCGATCGAGGCGCGGCTGACGCCGACCTCGTCGCCGTCGGCGGTGTAGACGTCGACGGTCGGCATGCAGGCGCCGAGCACCACGAGGTCGTGGTCGGCGGCCACCTGTTCCAGGAAGCTCAGGTAGCGACCGACGGAACGGTTCAGTACCGTTTCGAGATTCTGCCGGTTCTTCTCCACCACCAGCCAGATCGCGACCGCGGTATCGACCTCGCCCAGGCCGACGATCACCCGATCATAGGGGCCTCGGGCCAAGGCGGCGTCGAACCGCCGACGCGCGCCGCTCACGGATTCGGTGTTGTGAAGTCCGAGCGCCGTACCGCCGGGTGCGAAGGTGACGTCGAAGCGGGTGCGTGGCATGCCGATCAGGAACAGCCAGTGTTCGAAGGCTCGAACGTGGCTGTCGCCGAGAACGAGAATTCGCCTGCGCGCATGCCGATCGGCGAAGGTCCGCAGGCCGACGAAGCTGCTGCGCAACAGTTGAGCGACGAGGCGTCGACCCGCCCGTCCGATCTCGATCGGCGTCCACATTCTCTCGCGACGTCTCCCGATCCCATCTCTTCCGGTGGCGCGATTCCGGGTCGACGACATTTCGGTCTCTTCGAAACATCGTCGGCGTCGGCGAGCCCGAACGGGCGTCGGCCGGTCGGGCCGCGACGCTCATGTGGTTCGGACGGGTCCGACCGTCGTGTCCTCGCGAGGACCTGACCACGCGACGGGCCGCCTTGTCCAGCGCGGGCGGGATGCGGGCGATGATGGAAATAAAAAAGCAAGGCGCCTTCCGGTGCCTTGCTTTCAGACAGTTACGCGTCCGACCCCTGACCTCGTACCCTCGCTCCCGATAGCGGTGGTTCGAGTGGCTGCTCCGTCGACCCTTGCGGACCGATGCGGGCGCCCGGGGTTTTCCTCCCGAGACTTAGACCGCGATATCGGGGGGCTTGCGGTGCACCGTTCCGGTCTTCACCTGCCCTCTTCTGATGGCGGGGACCATAACCGAACTAAATCGGTTTGTCACGACCCGTCACCGGTCCTCGCCACTTTTTCGCCACATCCCTCGAATGGCGGAAATCAGGGCGTTTCTAGTCTTTCTGCGATGGGTTCGCATCTCGACAGAACTGAAATTCGACTTCTCCGGGCGTCGACGACGCGCTCGACCGTCACCGCGAGCGCGGCACGCGGAAGGCCTGGCCGGCGAGTCGAAACGGACGGCCGTTCGCCGTCGGCGAGCTGCCCGGTGCTCCGCCCGCGGGCGGCATCGCGTTCGTCGGTTCGGTGGATGGCCGGTCGGGATCGCGGCGCCGGCCTTGTCTTTTCGTACTCGCTCGTTCACCAGTGACGCCGGCGATCTTCTTTTCGCCGGGATTCTCGTGCTCCGGTGACCCCGTTGCCCGGGCGAGCGATTCCGGCTTTCCCGACGAGGTCCGTGCCCATGCGTCTCAGCCGCTTCTTCCTGCCGATCCTGAAAGAGACCCCCAAGGAGGCGGAGATCGTCTCCCACCGGCTGATGCTGCGCGCCGGCATGATCCGTCAGCAGGCGGCCGGCATCTATTCCTGGCTGCCGATGGGGCTGCGTGTCCTCGACAAGATCGGCCGCATCGTCCGTGAGGAGCAGAACCGCGCCGGCGCGCTCGAGATCCTGATGCCGACCATCCAGTCGGCCGAGCTGTGGAAGGAGAGCGGGCGCTACGAGGACTACGGCAAGGAGATGCTGCGCATCGAGGACCGGCTCGAGCGCGAGATGCTCTTCGGCCCGACGGCGGAGGAGGTGGTCACCGACATCTTCCGCGGCTACGTGCGCTCCTACAAGGATCTGCCGCTCAACCTCTACAACATCCAATGGAAGTTCCGCGACGAGCGGCGTCCGCGCTTCGGCGTGATGCGCGGTCGCGAGTTCCTGATGAAGGACGCCTATTCCTTCGACGTCGATCAGGACCGGGCGCGCGAAGCCTATTACCGCATGTTCGTCGCCTACCTGCGCACCTATTCGCGGATGGGTCTGACCGCCATCCCGATGCGCGCCGACTCGGGCCCGATCGGCGGCGACATGAGCCACGAGTTCATCATCCTGGCGTCGACCGGCGAGAGCCAGGTGTTCTGCCACAAGGATGTCCTCGATCTGCCGATCCCCGCCGCGGACACCGACTTCCGCGGCGACCTGAAGCCGATCGTCGATCGCTGGACGTCGTTCTACGCCGCCACCGAAGAGAAGCACGACGAGGCCGCCTTCGCCGCGGTTCCCGCCGAAAGCCGAGTCTCGGCGCGGGGCATCGAGGTCGGCCACATCTTCTATTTCGGCACCAAGTATTCCGAGCCGATGGGCGCCAAGGTCGCCGGTCCGGACGGCGTCGAGCGCCCGGTCCACATGGGGTCCTATGGCGTCGGCGTGTCGCGTCTGGCCGGCGCGATCATCGAGGCGAGCCACGACGACGCCGGCATCATCTGGCCGGAGTCGGTCGCGCCCTTCCAGGTCGGCCTGATCAACATGAAGCCCGGCGACGCGGCGGTCGACGGCGCCTGCGAGCGGCTCTACGCCGAGCTCTCCGCCGCCGGGGTCGACGTGCTTCTCGACGACACCGACACCCGCGCCGGCGCCAAGTTCGCGACCATGGATCTGATCGGTCTGCCCTGGCAGCTGATCGTCGGTCCGAAGTCGCTCGCCGAGGGCAAGGTCGAGCTGAAGCGCCGCCGCACCGGCGAACGCGAACTGCTCACCATCGAGGCGGCGCTCGCCCGCCTGACGGCCAAGTGACGAGGAGACGCATCCCCCGATGAGCGCGGCGACGGACGCACGAGAACCCTCCGGCACACGGCCCTTCGCGGGCTTCGAGTGGATGCTGGCGTGGCGCTATCTGCGCTCGCGTCGCCGCGAGACGTTCATCTCGATCATCGCCGGCTTCTCCTTCCTCGGCATCATGCTCGGGGTGGCGACGCTGATCGTCGTCATGGCGGTGATGAACGGCTTCCGTACCGAGCTGGTCGGCAAGATCCTCGGCCTCAACGGCCACATGCTGGTGCAGGCCACCGCCTCGCAGTTCACCGACTACACCGAGGTCGCCGAGCGTCTCGGCAAGGTCAAGGGCGTGAAGTTCGCCATGCCCTTCATCGAGGGGCAGGCGCTCGCCTCCGGTCCGGCCGGGGCGTCGGGCGCCCTGGTGCGCGGCCTCGAGCGCGCCGACCTCGACAAGATCTCTCTGGTCTCGTCGAACGTGAAGCTCGGCAGCCTCGACGACTACGCCACCGGCAAGGGCGTCGCCATCGGCTCGCGTCTCGCCCAGAACCTCGGCGTCGGCGTCGGCGATCCGGTGACCATCGTATCCCCGCGCGGCAACGTCACGCCGATGGGGGTGACGCCGCGGGTCAAGGCCTTCCCGGTGGTGGCGATCTTCTCCGTCGGCATGTCGGAATACGACGCCAGCTTCGTCTTCATGCCGTTCACGGAAGCGCAGAGCTACTTCAACCTCGACGGCAAGGCGAGCGCGGTCGAGGTCTACGTCGACGACCCCGACAAGGTCGGCGAGCTGCGCGCGCCGATCGAGGCGGCGGCGAACCGCTCCGTCTACGTGACCGACTGGCGCCAGCGCAACGTCACCTTCTTCTCCGCCCTCGAGGTGGAGCGCAACGTGATGTTCCTCATCCTCATGCTGATCGTGCTCGTCGCGGCGCTCAACATCGTCTCCGGCATGACCATGCTGGTGAAGGACAAGGCGCGCGACGTGGCGATCCTGAGGACGATGGGCGCGACGCGCGGGACGATCCTGCGGGTGTTCTTCATCACCGGCGCGGCGATCGGCACCGCCGGCACCTTCGCCGGTCTGCTGCTCGGCCTCTTCATCTGCCAGAACATCGAGGAGGTGCGGCAGGCGCTCTCCTGGCTGCTCAACACCCAGCTGATGCCGCCGGAGGTGTTCTTCCTGTCGCGGATGAAGGCCGACATCCAATCGGGCGAGACGACCGCGACGGTGGTCTTCGCCCTCACCCTGTCGCTACTGGCCACGCTCTATCCGGCCTGGAAGGCGGCCAAGCTCGATCCGGTCGAAGCGCTGAGGTACGAATGATGGCGGCAGTCGACCTCGACGACATGAAGGCGGCGCGGGGCGCGACGGACGAGCCGGTGCTGCGGCTCACCCGCGTCGAACGCCGCTACAAGGAAGGCGATCGCTTCCTCGAAGTGCTGCGCTGCGCCGACCTCGCCATCCACGCCGGCGAGACGGTGGCGCTGATCGCCCCGTCGGGCGCCGGCAAGTCGACCCTCCTGCACGTGGCGGGCCTGCTCGAAAGGCCCGACGGCGGCGAGATCTGGCTCGGCGACGCCGCCACCGGCTCGCTCTCCGACGCCGAGCGGACGCGGCTGCGCCGCATGGAGATCGGCTTCGTCTACCAGTTCCACCATCTGCTGCCCGAGTTCACGGCGCTCGAGAACGTCATGCTGCCGCAGATGATCCGCGGCCTGACGCGCAAGGAGGCGGCGGTGCGGGCGCGCCAGCTCCTCTCCTACATGCGGCTCTCCGAACGCGAGGAACATCGCCCCTCGGAGATGTCCGGCGGCGAACAGCAGCGCGTCGCGATCGCTCGCGCGGTCGCCAACGTTCCGCGCCTCATCCTCGCCGACGAGCCGACCGGCAACCTTGACCCGAAGACCGCCCACTACGTCTTCGACGCGCTCCAGGCCCTGGTGAAGGCCTCCGGCCTCGCCGCGCTCATCGCCACTCACAACATGGACATCGCCGAGCGCATGGACCGCCGCATCACTCTCGAAGAGGGCAAGATCGTCGAGATGTGATCGAGGCCGCGTGTGTAGGCCGCACGATACAACTTCTTTTCGGTGAGCCGGTCTGTCATCATCCCTTCGAAGGCAACGGGGAGGGATGCCATGATACGCGTGGGACGCCGGTTTTCGAGCTTCGCCGGTCCGGCTGCCGCCGTGATCCTGTCGACGGCCGCAGCCACGGCCCAGCCGGCTCCGTCGGTGGCGCCGACGGCAGTTCTGCCGACCACCGTCGGCTGGGATCACGACGGGGAAGCCGATCTCTCGGGATTGGCCTGCGGTCCGGAACGGGGCGGTGAGCGCGGCTGCGTCATCGTCGACGACGAGCAGCGGCGCCTTCGGTTCGTGACCTTCGCGGACGGACGGTTCGAGCTCGGCCCGGAGATGGCCGTTCTCGACCGGGAAACGACCGATCCGGTCACCGGGGTGACGACGGTGAACAAGGAGGCCGATCTCGAGGCGGTGTCTCGTGACGGCGACGTCTACTGGGCTTTCGGATCGCACGGCACCAAGCGAAAGCCCACGGTCGGGCAGACGACGTGTCCGTTGCAGCCCGATCGGCGGCACATCTACCGCTTCGCCGTCGATCCGCAGACCGATCTGCCGAGCTTCGCCTTCGATCGAAAGGTCGCGGCTCCCGAGATCCGGCGGATCGATCGGCTGCCCGCGGTGCTCGCCCAGCTTCCCGAACTCACCTCCATCATCGATGCGCCGATCTGCGGAGACCACGGCGGGTTCACCATCGAAGGCGGTGCCGTCTCCGGTGGCCGGATGATGCTCGGCGTCCGCGCGCCCCTGTTCGGTGACGGGGCCGAGGCGTTGATCGTCGAGATCGACGCGGAGGGGCTCGCCGATGGGGTTCCCGTCGTGCCGATCGCTCATCACCTGGCGTTGGGCAAGGGTATGGGCGTGCGCGATCTCGCGGCGGTGAAGGGCGGACACCTGATCCTCGCCGGTCCCTCCGGGTCGGACGATCCGCCTGCGACTGCGAACCCGACGCCGAGGGAGAAGTCGACGATCTGGTTCTGGCCGACGGGCACGAAGAGTGCGACCCCGGTCGCCGTCCTCGAAGGGGTTCCCGGGGATGGTAAACCCGAGGCCCTGGCCGTCCTCGACGGTGACGACACGGGCTGGCGCGTGCTGGTGTTGTGCGACGGCGTCGTCGGGGGAGCTCCGGCGGAGTATCGCCTGTCGCGGCCGTGATCGCCCCTCAGAGCGTCAGGTCCCAGGTCTCGCCGACCAACGGCGGACCGAACATGGTGTGCGGCTCGGCGGCGACGAGACGGAAGCCGGCGCGCTCGTAGAGGCGTCGGGCCTCGGCGAGCACGTCGTTGGTCCACAGCGTCAGGGTGCGATAGCCGGCGTCGCGGACGAAGTGGATGCAGGCGTCGATCAGGCGCGTGCCGATGCCGCGTCCGCGCATCTCGCTCTCGACGTGGAGCAGGCGGAGCCTGGCCACCGCGTCGTCCTTGCGGGTGACGAAGACCGCACCGACGATGCGGCCGTCGATCTCGGCGACGAACGAGGCGTCGCGACGGGGATCGTAGTCGCGCAGGAAGGCGGCGCCGACTTCGCAGATCAGCGCTTCGAAGCGCTGGTCGAAACCGAAGTCTTCGGCGTAGAGCCGCGCCTGTCGGGCGAGGACGAAGGCGACATCGCCGGTGCGATGCGGACGGATGACCAGCGGCCCGACGGCAGCGGGATCGAGCAACCGCTCGACGTCGGCCATCGCCCCGACCAATCTCGTGACCGCTTCCGGGCTCAACTCTCCGAGCCCCGCCGCCACCCGCCGGCACTGTTCGGCCTCGAGCGGGGCGAAGACGGTGCGGCCGTGGTCGGTCAGCACGACGGCGCTGCGTCGCGCGTCGCCGGTATCGGCCTGCCGCTCGATCAGACCGGCGGTCGTGAAACGCTTCAGGGTGCGGCTCAGCTGGCCCGGATCGATGCCGAGATCCCGCGACAGATCGGCGGCGGCGATGCCGTCGCGATGCGCCAGTTCCCACAAGAGCCGCACCTCGCCGAGAGTGAAGGGGCTCGCCAGGAAGCCGCGGTCGAGCAGGTCGAGCCGGCGGGTGTAGAAGCGGTTGAAGGCGCGGACGCGTTCGACCGCCGCCTCGTTGGTCGCGGAATGACGGCCGTCGTCGGTCATCGAACCCTCCATGGATCAGGTTGACTCAGTCAATCAAATCCATGAAGGAGTCAATCATGAAGTCGATCCGAAGGGCCGATGCCTCACCATGCTCCGGTGTTCGGCATCGACGCCCACGGTTCGGCCGCAGCCAGCGCCTCGCCCTTCTGCAACAGCTCGATCGAGATCAGGTCGGGCGAGCGGACGAAGGCCATGCGGCCGTCGCGCGGCGGTCGGTTGATGGTGACGCCGGCGGCCATCAGGCGGGCGCAGGTGGCGTAGATGTCGTCGACCTCGTAGGCGAGGTGACCGAAGTTGCGGGCCGAGCCGTAGTCCTCCGGGTCCCAATTCCAGGTGAGCTCGACCATCGGCGCGTCGCGGCGGCCGTTCGCCATCGCCGCTTCCGCCGCGGCGCGGTCCTCGGGCGCGCACAGGAACACCAGGGTGAAGCGACCCTGCGGGCTCTCGTGGCGGCGGAACTCCTCGAGCCCGAGGTGAGTGCACCAGAACGCCAGACTCGCATCCAGATCCCGAACTCGCACCATCGTGTGCAGATATCGCATTCTCATCGCCCTCCGAGCCGGTATGATCGAGACCATGAATATCGTCCACGATCCGACCGAGGGAAGCCTCCTGCTCGCCGATCTGATCGGCGCCGCGCACCGGGTGGTGATCTTCACCGGCGCCGGCGTCTCGACCGAATCGGGCATTCCCGATTTCCGCGGTCCGAACGGTCTGTGGACCAAGATGGAGCCGATCTATTTCGACGAGTTCGTCTCCTCGGAATCGGCGCGGCTCGAGGACTGGCGACGGCGCTTCCGCTTCAAGCGCGAGGTGACGGCGGCCGAGCCGAACATCGCCCACAGGGCGATCGCCAAACTGGTCGCCGGCGGCAAGGTGCTCGCCGTCATCACCCAGAACATCGACGGTCTGCATCAGCGCGCCGGCGTGCCTTCCGAACACCTCGTCGAGATCCACGGCAACGCCACTCGCGCCGCCTGCCTCGAGTGCGAGGCGCATCACGAACTCGACGAGATCGAGGCCGAGATCGATCGCACCGGCCATCCGCCGATGTGCCGCGCCTGCGGCGGCCTGTTGAAGTCGGCGGTGATCTCCTTCGGCCAGGCGATGCCGGTGCGCGCCATGATGCGCGCCGAACACGCCACCCAGCGCGCCGACCTCTTCGTCGCGGTCGGATCCTCGCTCCAGGTCCAGCCGGCGGCGAGCCTGCCGGCGGCGGCCAAATATTCGGGCGCCAATCTGGTCATCGTCAACGGCGACGCGACCCCTCTCGACCCCATCGCCGATCACGTTCTGCGTGGCTCGATCGGTGAGGTGTTCTCTCTGGTGTGACGCGTTTTCGCGGCCTGCGTCGGGGATAATCGCGGCCCGAGGCGCAAAACCCGGTTTGCCAGCTTGGGGCCGATGCTATCTTTCCGTCAGGTGAATTCAACGTTCCGATTCGAGCGCTGCTCGTGGTCGTGACGGATGTGTCTCGGTGTTCCGTACATCGGTCGTCCGTAACGGCGCGCGAGAGGGCTCGGCAGCGGGGACGACGCACGCGAGACGACGGGGGGCAAGCGGCATGGGGGGGAAGTTCGAAACCGACGCCCGGGTCGTGAAAGAAACCGGCGAGGAGAGTGCGGTCGACGTGCTCGAAGTCGTCGGCACGATCAAGTGGTTCGACATCGCCAAGGGCTACGGCTTCATCATGCCGGAGAACGGCATGGCCGACGTGCTGCTCCATGTCACCTGCCTGCGTCGCGACGGTTATCAGACGGCCTACGAGGGCGCTCGCGTCGTCGTCGAGGTGCTCGATCGGCCGCGCGGCCTGCAGGCGCTGCGCATCCTCCACATGGACGAGACGACCGCCGTCCATCCCTCCCAGCTGCCGCCGTCGCGCACCCACGTCCAGGTCACGCCGACCAGCGGGCTGGAGCGGGCGACGGTGAAGTGGTTCAACCGCGTCAAGGGCTTCGGTTTCGTCACCCGTGGCGAGGGCACGGACGATATCTTCGTCCACATGGAGACGCTGCGGCGCTACGGTCTCGCCGAGCTGCGCCCCGGTCAGGTGGTCTGGGTGCGTTTCGGCGACGGGCCGAAAGGCCTGATGGCGGCCGAGATCCGTCCCGACGGCGTCCACCACGTTCCCTCCTCGCACTGAGCCGGCTCTCGCCGCGCGTCGCGCCGCCGTGATCTCGCCACGTCCTCGTGATCCATCGGTCGTGATCCAACGACGTCTCGCGAATTGCGAGGGAGTGATGCGCGTGATCGCCCACCGTTCGACCGGCTCTTCGTGCCTCTGCCGCCTCGTCCGCACCGCGACCGTCGCCGTGGTGGTCGCCTCCTCGGGCCTCCTCGGCGCAACGACGCCGACCCCGGCGGCGGCCGAGTCGGTGCTCGCGGCCGGCACGCTGGAGATCCGCACCGCCAAGGCGACCCACGGCTTCACCGTCGAGATCGCCGACACCGACGCCAAGCGTGAGGAGGGACTGATGTTCCGCACGCAGATGGCGCGGGACCACGGCATGCTCTTCGATTTCAAGCGTGAGCAGCCGGTGTATTTCTGGATGAAGAACACCTATCTGTCGCTCGACATGATCTTCGTGCGCGCCGACGGCACGATCCTGTCGATCGCCGAGAACACCACGCCGCTGTCGGAGGCGCTGGTGCCGGCCGGCGGGCCGGTGCGTTTCGTCTTCGAGGTGGTGGCGGGCACGACGAAGCGGCTCGGCATCGCCCCGGGCGACCGCGTCGTCCATCCGCGGATGCGCCGCGCCGACTGACGGCGGAGGGAGGGCGACTGCGCCTTTCCGATGACGGCGCCACGCTTGCCGGTGACGGCCGGGACGTGTATTCGGAGACCCGTGAGATCCGCTCCGGCGGCTCCGCCGCGAGAGGGGCGCGACGTCGCCCTTCGGTGGAGGTTCTCCGGATCGACGGCGGGGTATAGCGCAGCCTGGTAGCGCGGAAGTTTTGGGTACTTCAGGTCGTCAGTTCGAATCTGACTACCCCGACCAAATCGCCTGCGGCTCTCGCGCGCGGGACGTGGCACCGGAGGGGCGGATGGCGCCTTCTCCGACAGACGAGGACGACGGACGACATGGTGGCGCGCATCTCTCGACCGGCCAAGAACGTCATGCAGTCGGGTCAGGGCAAGTCGCAGCGTTGGCTGCTCGACTACGAGCCCGAGGCGCCGAAGACCGTCGACCCGCTGATGGGCTGGACGTCGACCGCCGACCCGAAGAGCCAGATCCGCCTGTGGTTCGCCTCGAAGGAAGAAGCGATCGCCTATGCCGAGCGCAAGGGGATCGCCTATCGGGTGGTGGAGCCCAAGGAGAAGGCGTCGAAGACGATGTCCTACTCCGACAACTTCAAGTACGGCCGCATCGGCACCTGGACCCACTGAGGTCCGCCGTTCGCCGCCGGCGAGTTCGGGAGGTCGGCGGTTCGGCCTCGTTGCGGCCGTCGCCACGCGCCGGCCTTCCCCGCGCGGCCCTCGCCGCGCCCGCGGCCCCGTAGCTCAGGGGATAGAGCGACAGCCTTCTAAGCTGTTGGTCGCACGTTCGAATCGTGCCGGGGTCGCCAATTAAATATTCAAAATCAATAAGATATCAATTCACCTGACGTCGCGGCGGACGTGTTGTGTGGGTGGGGTAACGTCACGGGTAACGGTGTCGCCGAGGGCTTCGCCTCGTGCTGCGTCCCTCTGAATCGCTCGTTCGGAGCGGCCCGTTGCTTTGGAAGTGGAGGAGGTGAAGCGGTCGGGTTGCTCGTCGCCAATTTGGCGACGAGCAACTGTGTACTGGTTGTTCGCACCCACCCTCGTCTCCGGGTGCATTTCCTCGTAGATCGTGACGTGCTCCCCTTTTTCCTGCCGGTCATAAGTTTGGTCCGGCGGTGATCTGGCCCTGATCGGGCCGGCTGGCGAACATCGACGGCGCGAGGCCGCCGAGGCTCGAATGGGGGCGGAGGGTGTTGTAGTCGACCCGCCAGTTCTCGATGATCCGTCTCGCCTCGGCAAGCGAGGAGAAGACATGCTCGTTCAGGCACTCGTCGCGGAGCCGGCCGTTGAAGCTCTCGACGAAGGCATTCTGGACCGGCTTGCCGGGCGCGATGTAGTGCCATTCGATCCGGGTCGCTTCGCTGAAGCGCAGGACGGCATGGCTGACGAGTTCGGTGCCGTTGTCGCTGACGATCATGAGGGGCTTCCCCCGCCGAGCCAACAGCGTCTCCAACTCGCGTACGACCCGCGTGCCCGACAGCGACGTGTCGACGACGCAGGCGAGACATTCCCGCGATAAGTCGTCGACCACATTCAACACCCGGAAGCGGCGGCCGTCGTCGAGGGCGTCCGAGACGAAGTCGAGCGACCAGCGCTGGTTCGGCCCTTGCGGGATCGTCGCCGGTGCTCGCGTGCCCAAGGCCCGTTTCCGCCCGCCTCGCTTGCGCACCATCAGCCGTTCCTCCTTGTAGAGCCGATAGACGCGCTTCAGGTTGACCGCCCGACCTTCCCGCCGCAGCAGGATCGCCAGACGCCGATAACCGAAGCGTCGCCGTTCGTTGGCCAACTCGCGCAGCCGGGTTCGCAGGGCGGCATCGTCGCTACCGCTCCGCTCGTACTGGAAGCTCGACCGGTCGACGCCGAGAAGCCTGCAGGCCCGTCGTTCCGACAGTCCGTGATCGGCGATCGCCCGCCGCACGGCATCGAACCGGGCTGCAGGCGTCATCAATTTTTTCCCAGGAGATCCTTCAGCACGGCGTTGTCGAGCATCTGCTCGGCCAACAGCTTCTTCAGGCGGCGGTTCTCTTCCTCGAGCGTGCGCAGACGTGCCGTCTCCGGAACCGTCATCCCGCCGAACTTGGCTTTCCACTTGTAGAGGGTGGTCTCGCTGATCCCGTGCTTCCGGCAGAGGTCCGACGGCTTCATGCCGGCCTCGTGCTCCCTCAACACGCCGATGATCTGCTCTTCGCTGAAACGGCTGCGCCGCATGGTCCTGCTCCTGATGAGGGACCAAACTTATCAGTGGCCGGAATGGCGGGGAGCACGTCAGGAGGGTTGAGGATATAACGGCCGAGAGTGCGCCGGCCGACACCGAGTCCGATCAGATCGGGGCGGGAAAGCGGAACCAAGGTTCGATTGGGGGCCATGTCTTGCCTCGTCGGTTGATGACGAGACAAAGAAGGCCAGTTGTCGGGTTCACCTGCTCGGATGCTAAATTCCCGAAAAATCGGGCAGCGATCGAACTCCGATCGTATGTGCCGCCATCGCGATAAGGTGGTCGGCCGTTGACCTCGGTTCATCTGCGGCCGCGACGAAGCCGGATATGAGTGCGCGCCTCTCCGCAAAGCCGGTGGCGGTCCTCATCTCGGGGGTGGGCTTGATTGCCGCCCCTATCGCTGTGGACATCGCGACGCGCCACCGCTTGGCGCTGATGTCGCTTTCCCACTCCCTGGCCTTCTGGCGCAGAGTAGCCGCGCGCCCCTCAATTGTTCCGGCGCGGGAGCCGCCTCGAGTGTTCGACGGGAGGCGCCCGTTTGCGCCGCCAAACGAGTCGATCGGCGGGCCGTAGGCCGCCAACATCCATCCGTCAGGAGCCGCAAGGCGCGCTCCTGGCCAAAGTTGGTCGATCTCGCTCTCTGTCAGTGGGCGGCCAACCTGCAGCGCTGCAATTTCGATCGATGCGCGACGTTCGCTCCAACCGTTCAGGATCATCGTCGCGTCAATCAAAGCCACCAAGAAGCGATCGGGGTCGTCTTTGAAGGGTAGGGTAGGGCGTCCTGCTTGACGCTTCTCGCGCCGCTCGGAAGCGATTTCCGAAGCCTTCTTAGGTCGGCCGCGAGGTCGGCCTGTTGGCCTACTGACCATCACGGCGCCCCCTCAACTCGATGACGTTGGCCTCCGCAGGTGCCTCGAGCGATGCCACGTGGCGACCCCAGGCCAATAGCGCTGCCTTCTTCTCGGCGTCGAAGTCGTGCCTTTGATAAACGCCGACGATGCCGCCGAAGCTGACGGAGACGTGGTTCAGGATCTTCTCGACGACGTGGATCTGAACGCCGAGACGCGCCATTCCGCTCGCCATCGTGCGGCGGAGGTCGTGGAACCGCCAATCGGGGAGGGGGCGCACGTCGTTCGGATCGTTTCCGGCGTCGTCCGACTCCTCTCTCAATTCGGCGAGGATGAGGTCGTTGATCTTGTCCTTCGCGTTAGACCAACCGCTGACCGGCGTTCGTCCGGTCGTGGTGAACACCAAGGGCGAATCCTTGGCGCCGTTCGCGATCCTCGGAAGCGCGTCGAGAACTGCGAGCGCCTGCGGCGAGAGGTGAACGACGTGAGCAACGCCGTTCTTCGCGCGGTGAGCCGGGATCACCCACACGGCCTTTTCTCGATCGATCTCGCCCCACGACATTTCGCCGACTTCGGAAAGCCGCTGACCTGTGAGGGCGAGGAGGTGGACGAACGGACCGAACGGCCAACCGAGGCGATCTGCGGCTCGTAGGACGCGGCGCAATTCGTCGTCGGAAAGGACCCTGTCCCGGCTCCGCTCGACAGTTGGCGCCTTCATGCCGGCGATCGGAGACACCTCGATCACGCCGCGGTCGATGGACCAATTGAACAGGCGCCGCACGGCCGCGAGGACGCGGTTCGCCGTAACGGCCGCCCCGCGGTCGATGATACCGTCGAGCAGATCGACGACGTCTCGGCGCGTGATGGATTTGATCGAGCGCCCCCGCCATGCGCCGACCACCTCCTTCTTGAGAAGTCGCTCGGCCTCCTTCCGGGAACTCTCCCGAAGGTTCGTTTTGGCGTAGCGCTCGATGTAAAGGTCGACGACGGCCGCGACGTCGTCTTTCGGCGCCTCGCGCGCGACGCGGCGCGCGACCTTCTTCTCTGCACTGGGGTCGCGGCCCTCGGCGACGGCGGTCAGCGTCTGCCCCGCGAGTTGCCGGGCCGAAGCAAGATTGATGGCGGGATAGGTGCCGAGAGTGAGCTTCTTCGGGATGCCGGCGACGCGATAGCGTACCGCCCAACTCAGCGCGCCACTGGGCTGGCACACGAGGTAGAGCCCGACGAGCAACCCGTCGGGGATCTCGCGCCGTGCTGACCCGGGTTTGACGGCCTCGATGGCTTTGACGGTCAGAGCCTTCGCCATTGCAAGAAACCCTCATATTGAAACCGAGCGCCGCTTCTGTTGGTCGACGCGGGTAACATGGGGGTAGCATACGCGCGGTGGCTTGGATCGTCCATAACTGTCTCGGACATTGAGGGACATTTTGAAAATATATCATTAAAACAATGGTATGTAGCGGTGATTGGTGCCCGACGCTGTCCGATATCGTCTCGAAGACCAATTTGACTTCTAAGCTGTTGGTCGCACGTTCGAATCGTGCCGGGGTCGCCAATCTTCCCGTTCGTCCTATGCGATCGGCTTCCCGGAGGGGGCCATTCGACGCGACGGTCTCGCGCGTCCGCCCACCGGCGCTGCGGCGCCTCGCCGGCGTTCGGCCTCACCGTCCCCAGGTTTCCCACATCTCCTTGCCCATCTGGGCGAAGATGGTGGCGAGGATCAGGGCGTAGATCAGGATCTGGGTGCGCGAAGGTCTCATCGCTTCGTTCGTCGTCCTTCTGGCGTCGCGACGCCGAACGGCGCCGGTCTTCGACCGATATGGGGGCGGTGTGCGCCGACGTCAGCGGTTCGTCAGGTGGATCGGCACAGAATTTCATGGTGGTCGAAGAGATTCGGCCGGCGCGGGACCGAGCGGGCCGCGTATCGCCACGGAACGAGGACACCATGAACGCAGGGCTTTCGCGCAGCGTCGCCGATTCAGTCGCGGGTGGGTCGAGCATCGACGCCGGTCTGCTCGACATGCTGCGACGCGAACGCCGTCATGCCGCGGTGATGTTCCTGTCGACCGGCATGGCGCTGGGCATAGGCCTGTCGCTCGCCCTCACCTTGGCGCTCGGC
Organism: Pinisolibacter sp.; assembly: GCF_036782435.1. Lineage (NCBI taxonomy): Bacteria > Pseudomonadati > Pseudomonadota > Alphaproteobacteria > Hyphomicrobiales > Ancalomicrobiaceae > Pinisolibacter > Pinisolibacter sp. The sequence continues at coordinate 57,046 of NZ_DAIPZB010000001.1, forward strand.
GCGACGGGGCTCTGACGCATCTCACCGTGCCGCGAAACCCGCGACGGCCGAAACCACCCGATCATCGATGCCGTTGAAGCCGTGATGGGCGCGGGCGAGACAGGCGTCGCCTTCGGTGACGCCGCCGTCGAGCCAGGTCACTCGCGCGCGCCCCTTCGCCCAGGCGAGGAACGGTTCGACCCCGGCCGGCAGGGTCACTCGGCAGGAATCGTGGCGATGGTGGACGACGAGGGTCGGCGGTAGGGCCGCTGCCGAGCCGAGAATGTTCGCGACGTTTTCGGCGTCGCCGGAGGCGTCGGTCAGGAAGCCGGAGGTGAGCACCAGCCGCGCCGGTCGCGCCCCACCGGCGATGCCGCGGGCGGCGCGGAGCGTGCCGCGGCTGGTGGCGACCACCGTGACCTTGCCGTACTTGCCCATGGCGCCGACCGCCGCCGCGAGGTCGACGTCGCCCTCCGGCACCAGCACCGCGAAGTCGCGGGCCGCATAGGCCTCGCGGGTGCGCACCAGCTGGTTGCCGGGGCGGGCGATCGAGCCGTCGGTGCCGATGCCGAGGCGGCCGTCGCCACCGGCGAGCAGGATGATCGCTCCCTTGGGCCGCGCCGGCAGGAGCAGCGCCGCCTCGGTGCCGCCGACCGACAGGCCCTGAACGGTGATCCCCGCCGCGGCGGCCGGGACGAGAGACGTGGTGACGAGGACGGCGGTACCGACGAAGGCGGCGGCACAGTTCATCGGGCGATCTTCGGAGACGGTCGTCTCGATGATGAGCCTCTCGCCCGCCGAGTAAAATCGCGATGGTGTGATCGGGTGCACGTCGACGCCCCGCGGCGCCATACCGATCAGTCGACGGACCGGCGCAGTGCCTCGGTCACCGCCCGGCTGGTCGCCGCTGCCGAGCGGGCGCGGCCGGTCCTGAGCGACGGCTGGCCACCCGCCGGCCTCGTCCGCCAGCCGACGCCGGCGACGGCGACGATGCGGTTGCCGCGGAAGTCGGTCTCGCAGACGATCAGGCCGCGCTCGGCCATGTAGGAGAGGAGCCAGCGGCCACGCGACGGCGAGTGGCTACCGTAGGCCTGGGCGAGCACCGCGTCGGACGGGCAGGGGGCCTCCTCGCGCGCCGCCCGCGCCACCATCAGGAAGACGCCCTGCATCTCCTCCGGCAGGCTCTCGGCGAGCGCGATCACCCGTCCCCAGTCGTCGTCGCCGCCCTCGGTGCCGACGCCGGCGCGGGCGAGCGCCAGCCGCCGACGGAACAGCGACATGTCCTGTGCCACCTCGCCGAGGCGACGCAGCCGGCAGTGGAACTGGAAATCCTGGAAGAGCACGGGAAGCGGGCGGAACGCCGCTTCCGGGTCGGAAAGGATCTCGGCGACGATCTCGTCGAGCGCCTTCTCGATCTCCTCGGGGGAGGGGCGATCGGCCTCGTCTACCGGCGGCGGCTCGGTCAGCGGACGGGCGGCGGCGACCTGGGCGAGAAGCTCCGCCGTGGCGATCTTCGGCGCGCGCGGTGGCGGCGCGATGCGCACCGGCGCCTCCTCGATCGGCGCCGGTGCGAAGATCAGGTCGGCCATCTCCTCGCGCGCCACCTCCGGCAACGGCATCAACGCCGGGCGGCCGGAACGGCCGGAGGTCTCGACGGTGCCGATGCGGATCGGTACCGGTCGGCGGAAGAGGGCGGGTCCGAGCGCCACGAACTGGCCGGGGACGAGATCGCGGAAGGCCTCCGCCTGCCGCCGCTCCATGCCGAGGAGGTCGGCGGCGCGGGCCATGTCGATGTCGAGGAAGGTGCGGCCCATCAGGAAGTTCGAGGCTTCCGCCGCGACGTTCTTGGCGAGCTTGGCCAGCCGCTGGGTGGCGATGAGGCCGGCGAGGCCGCGCTTGCGGCCGCGGCACATCAGGTTGGTCATCGCGCCGAGCGACGCCTTGCGCGCCTCGTCCGACACCTCGCCGGCGATCGCCGGAGCGAAGAGCTGGGCCTCGTCGACCGCGATCAGCATCGGGTACCAGCTCTCGCGCTCGGCGTCGAAGAGCCCGTCGAGGAAGGCGGCGGCGGCACGCATCTGGTCTTCGGCGTCGAGACCCTCGAGGTCGAGGACGACGGAGGCGCGATGGCGGCGGATGCGGCCGGCGATGCGGGCGAGTTCCGCCGGGCTGCGCTCGGCGTCGACGACGACATGGCCGTAGGCCTCGGCCAGGGTGACGAAGTCGCCCTCCGGATCGATGATCGCCTGTTGGACGTGCGGCGCCGACTGCTCCAGCAGGCGCCGGAGCAGATGGGACTTGCCCGACCCGGAATTGCCCTGGACGAGCAGGCGGGTGGAGAGCAGTTCCTCGAGATCGAGCCTCGCGGCCTCGCCCGTCGATGTCGTGCCGAGATCGATTCCGACCTTCATGCCCACCCGATTCGCATCACTCCAGAAGGGCCGCGACCCTAGCACGCGGGTCGGGGAGGGCGAGCCTGGCGGAGCCGGTCTCCACAGGAAGTGGCGGGGGCGGTCACTCCCCCTCGGGTCGGTTCGGCACGCCGGGCGCGCGCGGCAGGAAGGTCTCGCCACGGCTGGTGATGAAGTCGTGCAGCAGTTGCGCCGCCGGCAACGGCCGTTTGCGGGTCAGCCGCACGACGTACCAACGCCGCCACAGCGGCAGGCCGGCGACGTGCACGACGGCGAGGCGCCGGTCCTCGATTTCGGCGGCCACGGTGTGGGCGGAGATGAAGGTGAGGCCGAGGCCGGCGATCACCGCCTGTTTGATCGTCTCGTTGGAGCCGATCTCCATGCCGATCTTCGGATGGATCCCGACCTTCTCGAGAAAGCGCTCCATCAGCGTTCGCGTTCCCGACCCCGGCTCGCGCACCAGGAACACTCGCTCGGTGAGCCGTTCGGGTGCCACTTCCGCTTCCTGCGCCAGGGGATCGTCGGTCGCGGCGACGATCACGTGCGGATGGGCGCCGAGGGTGATCGATTCCACCGGCGCATCTTCCGGCGGCCGTCCCATGATCGCCAGATCGACGTCGCCGGCGAGGAAGCGGGTCAGCACCTCGTAGCGGTTGCCGACGACGAGATTGAGCTCGACTTTGGGGTGGAGGCGCATGAAGGCGGCGAGCATGCCCGGTGCGAAATATTTCGCCGTCGACACCACGCCGACGGTGACGCGCCCCCCGTCGATGCGTCGCATCACATCGAGGCTCTCACGGGTGTCGGTCAGGACCGCGTCGATCCGCCGCGCCGCGTCGATCAGCTCCTGTCCGGCGGCGGTCGGCACCAGACGCGGGCCGTCGCGCTCGAAGATCGGCAGCCCGATCTCCTCTTCCAAGGCCTTGATCTGCATGGTGACGGCCGGCGGCGTGACGTGAGAGGCCTCCGCCGCGGCGGCGAAGGATCCCTTTTCGTGGGCAGCGCGGACGAGCCGAAGCTGCTTCAGCGTGACGTTCTTCATGGAATTCAGAATATCTGAATGGGCGCGTAAGAAAATACAAATTTCTTTAACCGGCGGATGGGGGCAGTCTTCGGTCCGACGGGAAACGGCGCCGGGGGTGTGCCCGATGATGGTTCGAGACGACACCCGGGCAGTGTTCTCGCGCACCGGGCCTCGGAGCCTCCGGGCCGTCGCCGCCGACGCGGTCGGATCGGACGAGGGGCTCGCGGTCGGTGCCGCCGGCATGTGAATTCGAACAATGAAAATAATGGAATTCAAAGGGAAACGTCACGAGGTTCACGACATGGTCGAAGAAAATCGCCCCCTCGATCTCGCCACCCGCCTCGACGCGTGGGCCGGAGAGGACGCCACGCGCGGCGCCGTCGCCACGACCGTGAACGTGCTGGCGCGCACCTGCGCCGAGATCGCGGCGCTGGTCGCCGCCGGACCGCTCGCCGGGAGCCTCGGCGCCTCGCGCGGCGAGGAGAACGCCGGCGGTGATGCCCAGAAGGAACTGGACGTCATCTGCGACAACATGATCGCCGAGGCGCTCCGTGGTGCGCCGGTGGCGGCGCTCGCGTCGGAAGAGGCCGATCATGCGGTGGCCCTCGATCCGGAGGGAACGCTCCTCGTCGCGGTCGACCCGCTCGACGGCTCGTCCAACATCGACACCAACGTGTCGGTCGGCACCATCTTCTCGATCCGGCCGCGCCCGGAAGGCGTCGATCCGGCCTCCGACGCCGCGTTCATGCGGCCCGGCCGCGAGCAGCTCGCCGCCGGCTACGTCGTCTACGGCCCGCACGTGGCGCTCGTTCTCACCGTCGGCGAAGGCACCGAGCTCTACGTCCTCGATCCCGAGCGCCGCAAGTTCATCCGGACCGACGCCGCTCTGGCGGTGCCGCCGCAGGCGCGCGAGTTCGCCATCAACATGTCGAACTATCGCCACTGGGACGATCGCATCCGCACCTACGTCGACGATCTGGTCGCCGGCAAGGACGGCCCGCGCGGCGAGGACTACAACATGCGCTGGATCGCCTCGATGGTCGCCGAAGCGCATCGCATCCTCGTGCGCGGCGGCGTGTTCCTCTATCCGGGCGACGCGCGCAAGGGTTACGCCTCCGGCCGTATCCGTCTCGTCTACGAGGCCGCTCCGATGGGCTTCATCATGGAGCAGGCCGGTGGCCGGGCGAGCGACGGCAAGAATTCCGTTCTCGATCTCGTTCCCGAGAAGCTGCACCAGCGCGTACCGCTGGTCTTCGGGTCGCGGGTCAAGGTCGACCGTGTCGAGCGCTACCTCTCCGCCGACCTCGGCTGGAGCGACAAGTCGCCGCTCTTCTCGCGTCGCGGCCTGCTGACGGTCTGAGCCCGCATTCGTCGAAACGATACGAAGCCCCGTGATCTCGAACACGGGCGGAGGAACATCCCATGTCGGTCAAGCATCCGATCATTTCCGTCACCGGCTCCTCGGGAGCGGGCACCACCTCGGTGAAGCGCACCTTCGACCAGATCTTCCGCCGCGAGGGCGTCAAGACCGCGTCGATCGAGGGCGACGCCTTCCATCGCTACGACCGCGCCGACATGCGCCGCGTCATGGCCGAAAAGGGAGCGGCGGGCGATCACAACTTCTCGCACTTCGGCGAGGAGGCGAACCTGCTCGCCGAGCTCGAAGAGAGCTTCCGTTCCTACGCCGCGACCGGCACCGGCAAGACCCGCACCTACATCCACGACGCCGACGAGGCGGAGAAATACGGCTCGGCGCCGGGCACCTTCACCGCTTGGCGCGATCTCGAGCCCGGCTCCGACCTGCTCTTCTACGAAGGCCTGCACGGCGCCGTCGTCACCGACAAGGTCAACGTCGCCCAGCACGCCGACCTGAAGATCGGCGTCGTGCCGGTCATCAATCTCGAGTGGATCCAGAAGCTCCACCGCGACAAGGCGACCCGTGGCTATTCGACCGAGGCGGTGACCGACACCATCCTGCGCCGCATGCCGGACTACGTGAACTACATCGTGCCGCAGTTCACCCAGACCGACGTGAACTTCCAGCGCGTGCCGACCGTCGACACCTCGAACCCGTTCATCGCCCGGTCGATCCCGACCCCGGACGAGAGCATCGTGGTGATCCGCTTCAAGAGCCCGCGCGGCATCGACTTCCCCTATCTCCTGTCGATGATCCACGACAGCTTCATGAGCCGGGCGAACTCGATCGTCATCCCCGGCGGCAAGCTCGACATCGCCATGCAGCTGATCCTGACGCCGCTGATCATGCAGATGGTCGACCGCCGCCGTCGGGCGATGTGAGGAAACGGAGGGGGGCGCCGTGGGCCAGGTGACGGACCACTCACGGCCGTCGTCCCCGGCGAGCGAAGCGAGGGAAGGGGACCCAGAGCGGTCTCGCTTCCCGGTGCGCGCCCGCTGGATCCCCTTCCCCTGCGCCGTCTTCGACGGCTCCGGCCGGGGATGACGGCCTTCCCTGTCGCCACGGCCATAGGCCCACCCCCGCAGACCGCCAAGAACAACAGAACGACATTCGCCCGAGAGGACATCGCCCATGAACGTCGCGACCCCCGTCGATTCCGCCGCTCCCGGCTCGCTCGCCTGGCCGGTCACCGCCGCCGTCAGGGCGCTCGCCATGGACGCCGTCGAACAGGCCAAGTCGGGTCACCCGGGGGCGCCGATGGGCATGGCCGAGATCGCCGCCACCGTCTGGCGCGGTCACCTGCGTCACGACCCGGCGAACCCGAAGTGGCCGAACCGCGATCGTTTCGTGCTGTCCAACGGCCACGGCTCGATGCTGGTCTACGCGCTGCTGCATCTGACCGGTTACGACCTGTCGATCGACGATCTGAAGCAGTTCCGCCAGCTCCATTCCAAGACCCCCGGCCATCCCGAATACGGCATGACCCCGGGCGTCGAGACGACCACCGGCCCGCTCGGTCAGGGCATCGCCAACGCCGTAGGCATGGCGCTCGCCGAGAGGACGCTCGCGGCTCAGTTCAATCGCCCCGGCCACGACATCGTCGATCATCGCACCTTCGTCTTCCTCGGCGACGGCTGCATGATGGAGGGCGTCAGCCACGAGGTCGCCTCGCTAGCCGGCTCGCTCGGCCTCGGCAAGCTGATCTGCTACTGGGACGACAACGGCATCTCGATCGACGGCAAGTGCCACGAGTGGTTCGCCGACGACACGCCGGCGCGCTTCGAGGCCTACGGCTGGCACGTGGTGCGCGGCGTCGACGGGCACGATCCCGCCTCGATCGACGCGGCGACGGAAGCCGCTCTCGCCGAGACCGGCAAGCCGTCGCTGATCTGCTGCCGCACCGTCATCGGCCGCGGTTCGCCGGGCAAGGAAGGTTCCGAGAGCTGCCATGGCGCGCCGCTCGGCGCGAGCGAGATCGAGAAGGTGCGCGCGGCCATGAACTGGTCCTACGCTCCTTTCGAGATCCCGGCGGAGGTCTATGCCGCCTGGGACGCTCGCGAAGCAGGCGCAGCCGCCTCGGCCGAATGGAACGCTCGGTTCGCCGCCTATGCCAAGGCCCATCCGGACCTCGCCGCCGAGTTCACTCGGCGCGTCGCCGGTGAGCCGGCGTCCGGCTTCGCCGCCGCCTCGCTCGTCGCCCTGACCGCGGCCGAGGCCGCCGGCACCGTGGCGACCCGCAAGGCGAGCCAGATCGCGCTCGGCGCCTTCGCCGATCACTGCCCGGAGATGTTCGGCGGTTCGGCCGATCTCGCCCACTCGAACCTCACCACCCACCCGAAGGGCGTTCCGGTCTCCCGCGACCCGGCCGGCAACCAGGTGTTCTTCGGGGTGCGCGAGTTCGGCATGTCGGCGATCGCCAACGGCATCGCGCTGCACGGCGGCTTCATTCCCTATGTCGCGACCTTCCTGGTGTTCTCCGACTATGCCCGCAACGCCGTCCGCATGTCGGCGCTGATGGGCCTGCGGGTCGTCTACGTGTTCACCCACGACAGCATCGCGCTCGGCGAGGACGGCCCGACCCACCAGCCGGTCGAGCATGTCGAGAGCTTGCGCCTGATCCCCAACCTCGACGTCTGGCGGCCTGCCGACGCGGTGGAGACGGCGGCGGCCTGGGCGGCGGCGCTGTCGCGCACCGACGGTCCGACCGCGCTCATCCTGTCGCGTCAGGGCCTGCCGCCGCAGGTCCGCAACGAGGCGCCGAACGGCAAGGGAAGCCACGTGCTGCGTGATCCCGAAGGCGCCGAGGCGACCATCGTCGCCACCGGGTCGGAAGTGGCTCTGGCGATCGGCGCGGCCGAGGCGCTGGAGGCGGAAGGCGTCCACGTCCGTGTCGTCTCGATGCCCTGCGTCGAAGCCTTCGAGCGTCTCGATCGCGACGCCCAGGACGAAGCGGTGCCGCCGGAACTGCCGATCGTGGCCGTCGAGGCCGGCTCGACCCGGGGCTGGAAGGGCTTCGTCGGCCGCTCGGGTGCCGTCGTCGGCATCGATCGTTTCGGCGAGAGCGGCCCCGACAAGGCGCTGCTGAAGTACTTCGGCTTCACCGTCGACAAGGTGGTGGAGACGGTGAAGGGCGTCCTCGCCAGGGGGTGATCTCGATCCGTTTCCCACTGCGGAGCCCACCATGTGACGGGAGGCTCGCGACACGCGTTCCCTCCCCCCTCGAGGGGGAGGGACAGGGAGGGGGGGCGCGGCGGATCGACCCGTTCCATGCTTCGCGGTGCCCTCCAGCCCCCCCTCTCTGTCTCTCCCCCTCGAAGGGGGGAGAGGACCGGATGAGAGCGTCTGCGCTTTCGGCCGAGGCGGTGCTAGGGAGAACTACCCGCGGGTCGAGACCGAGGACGCCGACCTGCTTCGCAATTCACTAGGGCGTCACGTCGTCGACGCCACCGAAACGAAACGTTTTCCGAGGAGAGGACTACCGATGCCGCTCGTTTCCATGCGCCAGTTGCTCGACCATGCCGCCGAGAACGGCTACGGCCTGCCGGCCTTCAACGTCAACAACATGGAACAGGTCCGCGCCATCATGGAAGCGGCCCGCGAAACCGACAGCCCGGTCATCCTCCAGGGCTCGGCCGGTGCCCGCAAATATGCCGGTGAACAGTTCCTGCGCCACCTGATCCAGGCCGCCGTCGAGGCCTATCCCGAGATCCCGGTGTGCATGCACCAGGACCACGGCGCCTCGCCGGCGATCTGTCAGGCGGCGATCCGCTCCGGCTTCACCTCCGTCATGATGGACGGCTCGCTGCAGGCCGACGGCAAGACCGTCGCCTCCTACGAATACAACGTCGAGACGACCCGCACCGTCGTCAACTTCGCCCATTCGATCGGTGTGTCGGTCGAGGGTGAGCTCGGCGTGCTCGGGTCGCTCGAGACCATGAAGGGCGACAAGGAGGACGGTCACGGCGCCGAGGGCACCATGACCCGCGAGCAGCTCCTGACCGACCCGGATCAGGCCGCCGACTTCGTCAAGCAGACCCAGGTCGACGCGCTGGCGATCGCCATCGGCACCTCGCACGGCGCCTACAAGTTCACCAAGAAGCCGACGGGCGAGATCCTCGCCATTTCGCGCATCAAGGAGATCAACGCCCGCATCCCGAACACGCACCTGGTGATGCACGGCTCCTCGTCGGTGCCGCAGGAGCTGCTGGCCGAGATCCGCGAGTTCGGCGGCGACATGAAGGAGACCTACGGCGTGCCGGTCGAGGAGATCGTCGAGGGCATCAAGTACGGCGTCCGGAAAGTGAACATCGACACCGACCTGCGTCTGGCGATGACCGCGGCGATGCGCCGGGTGATGGCCACCAAGAAGTCCGAGTTCGATCCGCGCAAGTTCCTCGCCGCCGCGCAGGATGCCGCCAAGGGCGTCTGCAAGGCGCGCTTCGAGGCCTTCGGCACGGCCGGCAACGCCTCCAAGATCAAGCCGAAGGACCTGGAGAAGGTCGCGGCCGCCTATGCCTCCGGCGAACTGGCGCAGATCGTCAACTGATCCGACCTACCCCCCGCCCTTCGGGGCGCGGGGACGGGGTGGAGGGGGAGGGTGCATGGCCCGCACCCTCTCTCTTCTCCCGCACCGTTCCGACATCGCCCAACGAGGACTCGCCCATGCTTCCGACCGTCATCGCCCCTTCGATCCTCTCGGCCGACTTCGCTCGCCTCGGCGAGGAAGTGAAGGCCGTCGAGACCGCCGGCGCCGACTGGATCCATTTCGACGTCATGGACAACCACTTCGTGCCGAACCTGACCTTCGGTCCGATGGTGCTCCAGGCGATCAAGCCGTGGACCAACCTCAAGATCGACGCTCACCTGATGGTCGAGCCGGTCGACGCGCTGATCGAAGGCTTCGCCAAGGCCGGGGCCGACCTGATCTCGATCCATGTCGAGGCCACGCGCCATCTCGACCGCTCGCTGAAGCTCATCCGTTCGCTCGGCAAGGAAGTCGGTGTGGTGCTCAATCCGGCGACCCCGGTCTCGGCGATCGACTGCGTCCTCGACTCGGTCGACCTCGTCCTGCTGATGTCGGTCAACCCGGGCTTCGGCGGTCAGGCCTTCATTCCCTATGTCGTCGACAAGGTCGCCGAGGTGCGAGCGCGCATCGATGCGCTGGGCAAGCCGATCCGCTTGCAGGTCGACGGCGGCGTGGCGCCCGACACGATCGGGCAGATCGCCGCGGCGGGTGCCGACACGTTCGTCGCCGGTTCGGCGATCTTCAAGCACAAGGACTACGCGGCGCCGATCGCCGCGCTGAAAGCGGGGGCGGCGCGGCCGGCGTGATGGGCGATCGCCCGGCTCGACACCGTCTTCTCGCGGGCGGTCCTCTCGAAAGAGAGGGCCGCCTTCGCATTTCCGAGAGGTGCTTTCGAGGGACACGGGTTCGACGCGCGGAGTGGCGGGCGGTGTCGTGGGGTGTCCGGGCGGGCGCTCGCGGCGATCCCCGTGTCGCCGAGCCATGTCGGCGCCGCTTCGAGCGATCGCCCTGGCCGGCCCGCTGCCCCGGATCGCGTCCACGCGTCGTGAGCCGCGTCGTCTCCGTTCCGCCGCGTCGAAAAAGGCGAAGGCCGCGAGATCCCGTCGATCTCGCGGCCTTCGAGAGCCTGTCCGTCTCCCCGGCGATCAGAACTTGTAGGTGTAACCGACCGAGGCTTCCCACTGTTCCATCGAGATGCGAACCGTCTGGCCGCCCATCGCCGGGCCGGTGACCGAGGAGCGCGGCACGTAGCCGACGGCGAGTTCGATACCGGAGTTCGGGTTGAGCTTGTAGGATGCACCGCCCGAGAAGTGGTCGGTGACCACCCCCGATGCGAAGACGTTGAACATCACGTCCCGCGCGCGAATCGGGTTGGTGTTGTGCGAATAGCCGGCGCGCAGCGTCAGGTCTTTGGTCGCCTTGTACGCCGCAGCGATCGAGAACGCGTCGACGTCACGCCAACCGAAGCCTGGACCACCGGAGGTGCCAAGGGGCACGAGGCCCAGGATCGTCGAGGTGTTTCCGACGGCACCGACCTGCGAGTAGAAGATGTGACGCCAGTCGAGCATCAGGGTCAGGTCCTTGGTCGCATCCCAGGCGAGACCCGCCGAGACCGTACCCGGGATGTCGAAGCTGCCCTGACCTTCGAACAGACCCGCATATTTGTCGAGCTTGGTCGACCAGATCGGCGTGGTGCCGGTCAGGCCGAGGCGGACGCCCGGCTGGATCGTCCACTGGATACCGGCGCGGACGCCGGCGCCGAACGAGTAGTCGTTGTCGCGGTTCGACAGATTGGTCGGGTCGGACGAGAAGGCGGCGAAGGACAGGATGCCGTTGGCCCGGAACTTCTGCATGGCGACGATCGGCTGGATACCGATCGAGATGTCGCCCATCCGGCGGGCATAGCCGACCGTGAGGAACATCTGCTCGAGGTTCACACCGGCCACGCCGGCGCAGAACAGACCCATGCCGGGGGCGGGGCACATGGCGCCGCCGAACACCGCGGGATAGTTGGTGTTCATGCCGCCGTTGCCGTAGATGGCGATGCCCCAGGCCGACTCGGAGTCGATCTGGCGGGCATAGGCCATGTTCGGCATCAGGAAGTATTCGGAGCCGCTCTCGACCTTGGTGGCCGGCAACATGCCTAAGCCGGTCGCGGTCGCGTCGCGGCTCGGCGAGAACAGGGTGAAGGCGATGTTGAACTGGTTGCCGACATCGACCAGGCCCGCCGGGTTGACCGACAGCGTCATGGCGTCTTCGGCGTTGGCGACGCCTGCGCCGGCCTGCGCCTTCTGGATGGTGCCGTAACCGGTCTGGAAGTAGCCCTCGGTGGCGCTGGCCGTGGCCGCGCCGAACGTCAGAGCCGCGACCAGGCCCAAGGCGGAAACGCTGCCACGAAGATAATTGGACGTCATGTTTTTCCCCCGATGACGGGCACCCCTAGGGTCCCCATGTGGATCGCCTGGCCCTGGCGCTCCGTTCTTTCGGCGACTCCGCCCCCCGGCGGTGTCACACGAAAAGTTAGACTTTCCCGACACTCGCGTCATCGCGAATTTCGCGGAGGACACGAGGTCGATACATTCGCCGGACGACTGCGACATTTTCGCCGCGGTCCACCGAGCCGGTGGCGATGTGCACGACGCGAATCGCGCCGCGAACCGGAGGCCGAAGGCGCCGACGCGCCCGGCCTCCGACGACTCGCGAATCTCTCATCCGCACGAGAGGCATGAGAAATGCGCGCCGAGAATTTCATCGGTCATTTTCGACGACCGATGGTGTCAGGCGGCCGCACGCCGGATGACGAAGCGGAAGACCGCACCGTCCTGGCCCTGCTCCACGATCTCGTTGCCGGTGGTCCGGCAGAAGGCGGAGAAGTCGGCGACCGAGCCCGGATCGGTGGCGAGAACCTCGAGCGTGGTGCCGGCCGCCATGTCCTTCAGGACCTTCTTGGTCCGGATGATCGGCAGCGGACAGTTCAGCCCCTTGGCGTCGAGAACCCGATCGGCCATGGCGGTGTCTCCCTTCGCTCGTGAGACGGGCGCCGGCGGTCGGACCATCGGCGCCCGCGAAACCTCAGATGTAGAGGTTGATGTCGGACTTCAGCGCGTTTTCCATGTAGGTGGCGGCGCCGCCGAGCTTGATGCCGCCGATCATGTCCTCGAGCTTGTACTCGAAGAGGTCCATGGTCATCTGGCAGGCGATCATGTTGACGTCGGCATCGACCGCCATCTCGCGCAGTTCCTCGATCGAGGCCACGCCCTTCTTGGCGATCATGTTCTTCATCATCTTCGACGCCATGGCGTCGACGCCGGGGATCATGCCGACGATGTTCGGCATCACCATGTGGGTGCCCATCATCGGCATCTTCATCGCCGGGTTGCCGAGCGGCGTGACCTGCAGGTCGAGCTTCTTGAGAAGCAGCGGCAGGCCGTAGAATGTGAAGAACATCGTCACGTCGACGCCCATCGCCGCGGCCGTGGTGCCGAGGATGAAGGGCGGGTAGGCCCAGTCCAGGCTTCCCTTGGTGACGATGATGGTCATCGACTTCGGGGCGTTCGCCGACCCGGCTCCGTCTCCTTGCGGGCTCATCTTACGACCTCGCTCCCTGTTCGGTTCTAATCGTTTAGGATCCATGCGAACGGTATATTCGCATATTAGTGTAGTTCGATGAAAGAGTGCTAAGGCGCGTATCCGTTGCGCGCAAGCATGATCTTTCACAGAGTGTGGAATGCTGCATTGCAGTGTCACCGAGAAGCGACACCGGGAATGGAAGGTCGGTTGCCGTTCATGTTCGATCCACGATCCTCGCTCTTCGTCGGTTCCGAGATCTATCGACGGGCCGCCTTCGGCCGGAATCATCCGCTGGCCATCCCCCGGGTGGAAATGGTCGCCGATCTCGCCGCCGATCTCGGGTGGCTCGACGGTCGCCTGCGGATCTCGCCGGTCGCAGACCGCGACCTTTTGACGCGGTATCACGACCCCGACTATGTCGCTGCACTCGCGAAGGCCGACACCGATGGGCTGGTGAGCGCCGAGACGCGGGCCGCCCACGCCATCGGCACGATGGAAAATCCCTTCTTTTCCGGGGTCTTCGAGCGCGCGTCGACGTCCGTCGGCGGTTCCTTCGAAGCGGCTCGGCTGGCGATCGAGGGGCGCGTCGTCTTCCATCCCGCCGGCGGCACCCACCACGGCCGGCGCGAGCGAGCGAGCGGCTTCTGTTTCTTCAACGATCCCGTCTTCGCCGTCCTCGGTTTCCTCGACGCAGGGTTCGAGCGTGTCCTCTACGTCGATCTCGACGCCCATCACGGCGATGGTGTCGAGGACGCCTATGCGAGCGACGGCCGCGTCATGACCATCTCGATCCACGAGGAGGGGCGCTGGCCGGGCACGGGAGCGCTCGACGATCGCCGCGAGGGGAGGGCGCGCAACATGCCCGTGCCGCGCGGCATCAACGACAGCGAATGGCGGCTTCTGATCGACGCGGCGGTTCTTCCCACCGGGCGACGCTTCGACCCGCAGGCGGTCGTCGTCATCTGCGGCGCCGATCCGCTGAAGGGCGATCCGCTCTCGTCGATGGATCTCTCCAACCTCGCCCTGTGGGAGGCGGTGGAGAAGGTGGTGGGGCTCGCGCCGCGAGCCGTCGTCCTCGGGGGCGGCGGCTACAATCCGTGGACGCTCGCCCGGCTCTGGACCGGATTGTGGGGGCGGCTCGCCGGATTCGAGATCCCCGAGACCCTGCCCGAGGTTTCTCGGGCGCGTCTCGCGGCGCTCGACTGCGACCTCGTCGACGACGAGGATCGCGATCCCCGTTGGATGGCGACGCTGGCGGATCTGCCCAACGAAGGGGCGATCCGGCCCCGTTTCGATGAAATCGTCGCCACGATCACGGTTTCGTGAGCGGTATTGGGGCGAATCCGTAGGAAAGTTGCTGTCCGCGACATCGGTGAGCAATCGTCCCGATTGTTTCCGGGGGCGGTTCGGACGACGATGAATTAGAATATCATAATGTAACAGGGATGGAGGACCGGATCGATGGGCTGGCTGGAGCGCCTCACCGCGATCGAACCTCTGGAAGACGCCGACTTCGATGCCTGCCTCGTCGAGGCGATGGAGCGCGCGGCCGCGGCGCACGCCGGTACGCGCGGTGCGCAGCCGATTCGCTTCTCCACCCCGACCTTCAAGGAATACGACTCGAGCGAACTCTCGGGCTGCTCGAAGGGGACCTTCCCGGCCTTCTCGATCACCGGCTCGGCCTGCGCGCTCGACTGCGACCACTGCCGCACCGAGATCCTGAAGCCGATGATCCCGGCTCTACACCCGGACGAGTTCGACCGGCGCGTCCGCGACATGATCGCGCTCCGGGGGCTTTCGGGTTTCCTGCTCTCCGGCGGCTCCGACAAGCGCAACGAGATCCGCTACGAGCGCTTCTATCCGGTCATCGAAGGGCTGAAGCGTGACTTTCCCGAGCTCAAGATCGCGCTCCATTCGGCGCTGATCGATCGGGCACGGGCGAAGGCGATGGCCTCGGCCGGCGTCGATACGGTGATGATGGACGTCATCGGGGCGCAGGAGACGATTCGCGAGGTCTATCATCTCGACCGTCGGGTCGAGGATTTCGAGGAGACGCTCGCGGCGCTGACCGAGACGTCGATGGAGGTCGTGCCCCACATCGTCATCGGCCTCCACTACGGCCGCATTCTCGGCGAGGCCCGCGCCCTCGACATGGTGGCGCGCCACCCCGTCCATTCGCTGGTCTTCGTGGTGATCATGCCGTTCTACGCCAAGCCGGGCTCGTTCGTCGAACCGGCGACGGCCGACATCGGCCGCATCTTCATGGAAGGACGCGCCCGCATCCCCGATCGTGACGTTCTTCTCGGCTGCGCCCGCCCCGCCGGCATGCACAAGCGCGTCACCGACGCCTATGCGGTGATGGCCGGCCTCGACGGTATCGCCTTTCCGGCCGAGGGTTCGGTCGAGGTGGCGCGGATGATCGGCCGCGGTCACGAACAGCAGATGGCCTGCTGCTCGATGAAGGAGATCGGCGAAGGCCGCATCGCAGGGAAGGGGACCTTCGCCCCCTGCGCCGCCTGATGAATGCCGCGCCCACCCCCGACTGCGACGTTCTCGTCCTCGGCCTCGGGCCGGCGGGTGCCGCCGCGGCGGCGGCCGCGGCGAAGGCCGGCGCGCGGGTGATCGGCCTCGACAAGCGTGCGGTTCCCGGGCTTCCGGTGCAGTGCGCCGAGTTCGTGCCGCTTTCGCTCGGGGCGGAGGTGCGCGATCTTTCCCGCGACGTGGTCCAGCCGATCGAAGCGATGGCGACCTACACCGAAGGCGACAGATCGCGCGTCGATCCGTTGCCCGGGCACATCATCGACCGCGCCGCGTTCGACGCCCATCTGGTCGAGGCGGCCCGCGCCGCGGGCGCCGACTGCCGCTTCGGCCGCGCCGTCGCGGACGTGTCGGCGGGTGGCGTCCGCCTCTCCGACGGCTCGTGGATCACCGCGGGTGTGATCGTCGGTGCCGACGGGCCGCATTCGCTCGCCGGGCGCGCCATCGGCAGCGTCAACCGGGTGCTCTCGCACACGCGTCAGATCGCCGTGCCGCTCCTCGTGCCGCACCGCGCCACCGACATCTTCCTCTCGGCTTCGACCCCCGGCGGTTACGGCTGGCTCTTCCCCAAGGGCGAGGTCGCCAATCTCGGCATCGGCGTCGACGCCGGCGAACGCCGCTGGCTGCGGGTTCTGCTCGAGGGGCTTCACGCCACGCTGGTGCGCGAAGGTCGCGTCGGTTGGGACGTCGTCGCCATCACCGGCGGTGCGCTCCCGGCGGGTGGCCTGCTGGCCCCGACCGGATGGCTCGGCGAGACCCCGGTGCTGCTCGCCGGCGACGCCTGCGGCCTCACCAATCCGGTGACCGGTGCCGGCATCGCCTCGGCCGTGATCTCCGGACGCACGGCCGGCGAGGCGGCAGGTGAGATCGTCGCCGGACGCGCCGCCGCCCTCGGCGACTACGCCGAGGAGATCGCCGACGTCTTCGGTCCGGCCCTCGACCGTGCCCGCCGCCGTCGTGAAGCGGTGATGGCGGCGCATGCGAGCGGGCGGCTGGGGCCGCCGGAACTGCAGCGATCCTGGATCGCATGGGAAAGCTATTGGGACGATCGGGAGGCGGCGGAATGACCCGTCTTTCGACACTGCCCCGTCGTTGCCACGGGCTCTCCCCTTCGCCCCTTGCGGGAGAAGGTGCCCGAAGGGCGGATGAGGGGTCCGTGAGCCGCCTTTCGCGCCGCGCCCGCCGGTCTGCATTCGCTGCGCGCTTCGCGCGCGCCCCCTCATCCGGCCCTTCGGGCCACCTTTTCCCGCGAGGGGAGAAGGTTTCCGCGCGCACGGCGTGCGGCCGAATCCTCGTTCAGGAGAGACCCGCATGAGCTGTCTCGAGACCCCGGTCAGGACGCGCCCGACCAAGGAAGGCGCGATCGACTTCAATCCCTTCGAGGCGATGCAGCCGCGAACCCCGGCCGAAGCGCCGGCCGACGCCCGCAACGGCGGGCGCGTCAAGGCCAATGCGGTGGCGCCCCAGGGTGTCTATCTGCCGAACCACAACATCCAGACGCCGGACATGCGCTCGCCCGACTACGTCCAGGTGTCGACGGCGGCGGCGATCTCGCTGGGGCTGATGGCTGGCCAGATGCACCGCTGCGCCTGCACCCACTGCCTCAATCTGCTGCTGACCTACCCGGAAGGCTGCCGCGCCAACTGCGCCTATTGCGGTCTCGCCCGCCATCGCGAAGCCGATCGCGACTACGCCGACCGCAACTTCATCCGCGTCGACTGGCCGGCGGTGCCGATGGTCGAGATCGTCGATCGGGTGAAGGCGCAGGGCACGAAGACTTCGTTCCATCGCATGTGCATCTCGATGATCACCCATCCGAAGTCCGACATGGACACGGTGACGGTGCTCAAGACCTGGACCGATCGGATCGATCCGTCGGACATCCCGGTGTCGATCCTCTCCAACCCGACGACCATGAGCCGCGCCGACGTGCAGCGTCTCAAGGACCTCGGCGCCGACATCTTCACCGTCGCCTTCGACGCGGCGACCCCGGAGCTCTTCGAGCGCACTCGCGGCAAGACCGTCGAGGGACCGCATCACTGGGAGAAGTACTGGGAGGTGATGGAGCACGCCGCCGACATCTTCGGTCGCGAGAAGATCGGTGTGCACCTGATCGCCGGTATGGGCGAGACCGAGCACGAGATGCTGACCATGGTTCAGCGGGTGAAGGACATGGGCGGCCACAGCCACATGTTCTCGTTCTACCCGGAGAGCGGCTCGTTGATGGACCACCTGCCGGCGACGCCGCGCGACCAGTGGCGCCGCGTCCAACTCGCCCGCTACCTGATCGACTACCGCGACGTCCGGCTCGAGCACATGCGCTTCGACAACCACGGCCGAGTGATCGACTACGGTCTGCCGGCGGCGGAAGTCGACACGGTGATCGAGGCGGGGACGGCGTTCCGCACCTCGGGTTGCCCGGGCAAGATCGCCGAGGACGTCTCGGCCTGCGATCGGCCCTACGGCGACAGCCCGCCGTCGAACATCGCCTCGTTCCCGTTCCAGCCGAACAAGAAGGATCGCGCCAAGATCCGCCGCCAGCTCGGCTGGAAGGTGCCGGAGGCCCGAGGATGATCAAGACCTTCCGCGTCATCGACACGGGCTTGCGGGACGGTCGCGCCAACATCGCCTTCGATGCGGCGCTGATCGAGGCCCACAAGGTGGGCGAGATCCCCGACACGATCCGCTTCCTGACCTTCCCTCCGACGGCGCTGGTCGGACGGCATCAGTCGCTGTCAAAGGAGATCCGTCTCGACTGGTGTCGGGAGAACGGGGTCGGCACGGTCCGTCGCATCACCGGCGGCGGCGCGCTCTACATGGACGAGGGCCAGTTCGGCGTCGAGCTGGTCTTCCACAAGTCGACGCTCGGCATCACCTCACTCGGCGACCTGGCACGAGCGATCTGTGAATCGATCGCCCTCGGGCTCACCAAACTCGGGGTCGAGGCGCGCTATCGGCCGCGCAACGATATCGAGGTCGACGGCCGCAAGATCTCCGGCACCGGCGGCTTCTTCGACGGCGACACGTTGTTCTATCAGGCGACCATCCTCGCCGACATGGACCCGGCGCGGATGATGCAGGCGCTGAACGTGCCGGCCGCCAAGCTCGCCAAGCGGGCGCTCGACGACGCCGGTGCCCGCATCACCACGCTGAAGGGCCTGCTCGGCGACGACATGCCGACCCGCGAGGCGATCCAGGAGGCGCTGCTCGCCGGCTTCCGCGACGGTCTCGGCATCGCGACGGAGCGCGGCGCCATCACCGTACGGGAAGAGGATCTGGCGAAAGCCGCGCACGACGAGGAGATCGGCACCGACGACTTCGTCGCCGAGATCGACACGCCGGCGGAAGATGCTCGCCATGCTTCCATCACCGGAAAGGGTGGAACCATCGAGGCCTTCGTCCGCCTGGAGGGGGAGGGGACCGCCCCGCGCATCCGCGAAGCCCTGATCACCGGCGATTTCTTCGTCACACCGCCTCGGACGGTCTTCGATCTGGAGGCGGCATTGCGCGGCGCGACGCTGGACGAGGTCCGGCCGCGCATCGAGGCGTTCTTCGCCGCGGCGGAGATCGGATTGCTTTCGGCGGGGGCGGGTGACTTCGCCGACGCCATCGAAACGGCCTTCTCTGGAAACCCCGTTTCCAGCTGACAGCGCTGTCGCAGAGGGAAAAGACGGACGCCGAAGGCGGCGAAGGGTCGTAACATTAGAATATCATAATGTGAGACCTCGGAGTCGATGCGGATACCGCGCCCTTCGGTCGAACAGGAGGAGAATAGACGTGGCCAGCAAGCTCCTGATCATCTTGGCGAACACCGATCCGCGCGATCCGGCGGAACTGGGCGCGCCGTTCTTCCAGGCGACCGTCGCCGCGGCGATGGACTACGAGGTCGAGGTGATCTGCACCGCCGCCTCAGGTATCCTGATGAAGAAGGGCGTGGCGGAGAAACTGGTGGTGAAGGAGGGCAGCCCGAAGTCGGTCTACGACTTCATCAAGGACGCCCACGAGGCCGGCGCGGTGTTCAAATCGTGCTCGCCCAACCTCGAACTCTACGACATGACCGTCGACGATCTGATCCCCGAATGCTCGGGTGTGGTCGGCGGCGCCTACCTGATCGAACAGGTCATGGAGGACGACGAGGTCAAGGTGCTCACCTACTGAGCGTTCCGTCGGGGCCCCCCACGACGGAGGGCTCCCGCCGACGTTCGGCTCACGCCGACGGGAGCCGTCGGAGCGGGCGCCGAACCGGCCCTTCGGCGAGGCGTCCGTTCCGTTCCGAGGAACGTTGCGACCGCCACCCGAGGATGGATTTCGCCGCTGCCGCGACTTAGGCTCGACCGAGCCGCGGCAAGTCGGCGAGGAATCAGGAAGCCGTGAGGTTTCCTCGAAGAAGATCGGCCGGGCCACCTGCGACCAGGGTCGCGAGCGCCGCTCCGGACCGAGAAGCGACCGAGATCGAACAGAGGAAGACGAAAATGCCCGTGGTTCGTGGCTGCAACCTCCCCGACGATCTGCTCTACGACGTCGACTCCCACACCTGGTATCGCGAGATGCCGGACGGCAAGGTGCGCATCGGCATGACCCAGGTCGCCGTGGCGCTGGCCGGCAAGCTCGTCGCCTTCACGCCGAAGAAGCCGGGCAAGCCGATCGCCGCGGGCAAGTCCTGCGCGACGGTGGAGAGCGGCAAGTGGGTCGGCCCGGCCAAGTCGGCCGCCGGCGGCAACGTCGCGGCGGTCAACGACGCCCTCGTCGCCACGCCGACGCTGGCCAACGACGACCCCTACGCCGCGTGGATGGTCGAGCTGGAGCCGGAGAACTGGGGCGACGTCAAGGGAACGCTCACCCCCGGTCCGGCGGTCGCCGACAAGTACGACGCCAAGATGGCGGCGGACGGCTTCGCCGGCTGCGGCGGCTGATCCGACGCCGGACAAGGCGCCGTATCCCCAGATCTGAAATAACAGCAGAGCTCGAACGACTCGGTGCCGTGCCTTCTTCGCGACGGCTCGGCACCGAACGGGGGAGGATTCGTCCGCGCACCCTCTCTCCACCTGCGAAAAGGATCCTCCGGCGCCGCGAGGCGACGGGAAAAGCAGGCTCGAAAGCGCCGATGGCGCACTCTGGTATTCCAGAAGATTTTTGATCCTGGTCAAAGCTTGCGCATATTAGAAGTCCATAAAGTACACATGCTCGGGTGGTATCATGTCACAGGACGAGAACGGATCCGGTATCGTGGTGTTGGGGGTGGGCAACACCATCCTGACCGACGACGGGATCGGCGTTCACGTCGTGCGTGAACTCATCGAAGCGGCCGAACGCGACGGAAGTGCCGAGGACGGCGTCGTCTATCACGACGGCGGAACCATCGGCCTCGCACTCCTCCCCCTGATCGAGAATGCCGGTGGCGTGATCCTCGTCGACGCCGCCGACTTCGGCGGTTCCGTCGGCGAAGTGCGCCGCTTCGAGGGCGACGACATGGATGCGCTGTTGCGCACCAACCGCTCGACCCCCCACGAGATCGCCGTTTCCGACCTGATCCTCACCGCCGACCTGATCGGCACCAAGCCCGCCCGCCGGGCGCTCGTCGCCATCCAGGCCGGGGATCTGAGCCTCGGCGCCGAACCGCAGGCGGAAGTCCTGGCCGCGGTGCCGCAGGCGCGCGGCGAGGTCGCGGCGATCCTCGAGAGCTGGGGAGCTTCACGATGAACGCCGACTGCGGCCATCCGGCCCCCGCAGCCTCGCTCGCCGACGCCGTCTTCGCCGAACTGGCGCATGCGCTCGCCCGCCTCGCCGAGACCGGCGAGGAGACGGTGGTCGATCTGAGGAGCCTGCCCTTCGGGCCGGCCGATCTCGAGGCGCTGGCCGAGAAGCTCGGCACCGGCGAGGTCACCGTGACCCTCGCGGTCGCCGGCCGCTCGGAGGTGCGGGAGACCGGCTGGGCCGGCATCTGGTGGGTGCGGCACTTCGGAGACGGCGAGGACGTCGTCGCCGAAGAGGTGCAGGTCACCCGCATCCCCGAAATTCTCGTTTCCCATCCCGACGACGTCGCCTTCGCCGCCCGGCGCATGGCCGACGCCGTCGTCACGACCGGACCACAAGAACCAACCGCTGCCGACGAGGAGGACATGTCCCGTGGCTGAACAGAAGACACTCGGCGAACGACTGGCGGAGCACGGCGTGTCGCGTCGCGCCTTCGTCAAATACGCGTCCTGGCTCGGCTCGCTGATGGCGCTGCCTCCGGCGACCTCGCGAGCGATGGCGGCGGAACTGGCCAAGGCCAAGCGGCAGTCGGTGATCTGGCTCTCCTTCCAGGAGTGCACCGGCTGCACCGAGTCGATCACCCGGTCCAAGGGCCCGACGCTCGAGGACCTGATCTTCGACTTCATCTCGCTCGACTATCACCACACGCTGCAGGCGGCGTCGGGTGAGGCGATCGAAGCGGCGCGCCACGCGGCGATGGCCGAGAACAAGGGCAAGTACGTCGTCGTCGTCGACGGCTCGGTGCCCATGAAGGACGGCGGCATCTATTCGACCACCGCCGGCCACTCCAACTACGACACGCTGATGGAGACGGTGAAGGACGCCTTCGCCGTCATCGCGGTCGGCACCTGCGCCACCTACGGCGGCATCCCCAAGGCCAATCCGAACCCCACCGGCGCGGTGTCGATCGGCGATCTGGTCAAGGACAAGCCGGTGATCAACATCCCCGGCTGCCCGCCGATCCCGGAGGCGATGACCGGCACGGTCGCCTACCTCCTCTCCTTCGGCAAGGTGCCCGAGCTCGACCATCTCGGTCGGCCGAAGGCCTTCTTCGGCGAGAACATCCACGACCGCTGCTATCGCCGGCCGTTCTACGAGCGCGGCCAGTTCGCCCATGCCTTCGACGATCAGGGCGCGCGCGACGGCTGGTGCCTCTACGAACTCGGCTGCAAGGGGCCGGTCACCTACAACGCCTGCGCCACCATGAAGTGGAACGGCGGCGTGTCCTTCCCGATCCAGTCGGGTCACGGGTGCCTCGGCTGCTCGGAACCGGATTTCTGGGACAAGGGCGGCTTCTACGTGCCGCTGTCGGCCTCGATCGGCCCGACCGCCAAGCTCGTCGGTGGCGCGGCTCTGGCCGGTGCGGTCGCCGGCGTGGCCGCAGCCGCGGTCGCCCGCCATCGCAAGTCCAGCCTGAACAAGGGGTGAGGACCATGGATCTCTTGGATTTCGCACGCGGCCCGGCGATCAACGTCGCCATGGTGGTCCTGGTCTTCGGCACCCTCTGGCGCCTGCTGGCCATCCTGTTCCTCGGCAAGCCCGCCGATCGCACGGTGCCGCGGCTCGGCACTCCGGGCCCGGTCGGCGCGGCGCTGCGGGAGATCTTCCGCCGCATGGTGCCGCATCCGACCTTCGCCTTCGCCGAACGCTTCTCCTTCTTCAACGGATGGGTGTTCCACATCGGTCTGGCGATCGTCGTGTTCGGCTTCCGCCCGCACGTGCTGTTCATCAAGAACCTGACGGGCCTCTCCTGGCCGACGCTGCCCTCCGGCGTCGTCTACGTGGTCGGCGCGATCACGCTGGTGTCGCTGGTCGCCGCCCTGGTTCGCCGCCTCACCAATCCGGTGCAGCGCTTCATCTCCGGCGTCGGCGACTACTTCGCGTGGTTCGTCACGGTCTTTCCGGTGATCACCGGTCTGGTCGCGGTCGGCCACGTCGGCGCCCGCTACGAGACGCTGCTGGCCATCCACATCCTGTCGGTGGCGCTGCTCTTCGTGTGGCTGCCGTTCGGCAAGCTGTTCCATGCCTTCCTCGTCTTCGTGTCGAGGGGCACCACCGGCGCGTTCCTCGCCCGGCGCGGCGTCTGATCGACCTTCGTACGGGCGGAGAGCCTCCGCCCGCCCTCTCTCCCGCCTCGGCCTCTCCTCAGGATGACGGCCGGGTGCCAATGAACCCGGAGCGCGGCCAATGACCGAGCGTGTCGTCGTCGACCCCATCACCAGAATCGAGGGTCACCTTCGTATCGAAGCCGAGACGGGCGCCGACGGCGCCATCACCAAGGCCTACTCGTCGGGCACTTCGGTGCGCGGCATCGAGATCATCCTCAAGGGCCGCGATCCGCGCGACGCCTGGGCCTATGCCCAGCGCATCTGCGGCGTCTGCACCCTGGTCCATGGTCTCGCCTCGGTGCGTTCGGTCGAGAACGCCGTCGGCTACGTGATCCCGGAGAACGCGCAGCTGATCCGCAACCTGATGACCGGCGCGCAGTATGTGCACGACCACGTCATGCACTTCTATCACCTGCACGCCCTCGATTGGGTCGACGTGGTCTCGGCGCTGAAGGCCGATCCCAAGGCGACCTCGGAGCTGGCGCAGTCGATCTCGACCTACGCCAAATCGAGCCCCGGCTACTTCGCCGACGTGCAGAAGCGGCTGGTGAAGTTCGTCGAAGGTGGCCAGCTCGGCATCTTCTCCAACGGCTACTGGGGCCATCCCGAGTACAAGCTGCCGCCGGAAGCCAACCTGATGGCGGTCGCCCACTATCTCGAGGCGCTGGCCTGGCAGCGCGACGTGGTGCAGATCCACACCATCTTCGGCGGCAAGAACCCGCATCCGAACTTCCTGGTCGGCGGCGCGCCGTCGCCGATCTCCTCGGCGCCGGTCGCCGGATCGGGCGCCGCCTCGACCGCGGTCAACATCCTCGGTCTCGAACAGGTCCGCCAGATCATCCAGAAGATGCGGGCGTTCGTCGACGAGGTCTACGTGCCCGACACGCTGGCCGTCGCGTCGTTCTACAAGGACTGGTTCGCCCGCGGCGAAGGCCTCGGCAACTTCCTCTCCTACGGCGACTTCCCCGAGAAGGCGCCCTGGGACGCCTCCACCTTCCTGGTGCCGCAGGGCATCATCCTCGACCGCGACGTCTCCAAGATCCATCCGATCGATCTCAACGATCCGGCGCAGATCCAGGAGTTCGTCGGCCATTCCTGGTACGAGTATGCCGGCGGCAAGGACAAGGGTCTGCACCCCTACGACGGCGAGACCAAGTTCGCCTACACCGGGCCGAAGACCCCCTACACCCACCTCGACGTCGACAAGGAATATTCCTGGCTGAAGGCGCCGCGCTGGAAGGGCAAGCCGATGGAGGTCGGCCCGCTCGCTCGCGTCCTGATCATGTACGCGAAGGGCAACAAGGAGGTTCAGGAACTCGCCGGCATGGCGCTGAAGAAGCTCGACCTGCCGATCACCGCGATGTTCTCGACGCTCGGCCGGACCGCCGCGCGCACCCTCGAGACCAAGCTCATCGCCGATCACATGGACAGCTGGCTGAACGCGCTGACCGCCAACATCAAGGTCGGCAAGCTCGACGTCCACAACCCGGACAAGTGGGAACCCTCCACTTGGCCGTCCAAGTGCAAGGGCGTCGGCTTCATGGAGGCGCCGCGCGGCGGTCTCGCCCATTACATCGTCATCGAGAACGGCAAGATCGCCAACTATCAGGCGGTGGTGCCCTCGACCTGGAACGCCGGTCCTCGCGATCCGTCGGGCCAGCCGGGTGCCTACGAAGCCGCGCTCATGGATCGGCACAAGATGCACGATCCGAAGCAGCCGCTCGAGATCCAGCGCACCATCCACTCCTTCGATCCCTGCCTCGCCTGTGCGGTGCACGTCACCGATCCGGACGGGGAGGAACTGATGCAGATCCGCGTCAGCTGAGCCAATAGGAGACGTTCGTCATGACCGATACGATCAACGTCCAGGCGGCCGCGGACAAGTTCCTGGCGCTCGTCGGACGGCCGCTCGCGACCTGGGCGGAGGCCTGCGTCCACTGCGGCCTGTGCGCGGAAGCCTGCCATTTCTATCAGGCGACCAAGGACCCGAAATACACGCCGGCCTGGAAGATCCTGCCGATCGCCAAGGCCCACAAGGCCCGCACCGGCTTCCTCGGGATGCTCGGCCTGGCGCCGAAGATCACCGCGGACGATCTGAAGCTGTGGGAAGAGCTGATCTTCGACACCTGCAACATGTGCGGCCGGTGCACGCTGGTGTGTCCGATGGGCATCGACATCGCCTCGATCACCGCGGCGACGCGGCAGGCGATGAACGCCGCCGGCATCGGCCCGGCCGACCTCTTCGCGGCGGCCGAGAACGCTCGTGACCGCGGCAGCCCGCTCGGCCTCACCTCCGAGAAGCTCGCCGATCGTCTCGAGTGGCTGGCCGACGACAACGAGGTCGATCTGCCGCTCGACAGACAAGGCGCCGAGGTGCTGCTCACCGTCTCGTCGATCGAGATGATGAAGTACCCGGACTCGATCGTGTCGATGGGCAAGCTGCTCAACGCCGCCGGCGTCAACTGGACCTTCTCGTCGACGGGCTATGAGGCGACCAACTTCGGCTATCTCGCCGGCAAGGCAGACATCGCCAAGACGTTGACCCTGCGCATCGTCGAAGCGGCGGAGCAGATGGGCGTCAAGACGGTGATCATCCCCGAATGCGGTCATGCCTATGGTGTGATGCGCTGGCAGGCGGCCAACGTCATCGGTCGTCCGTTGCCGTTCGAGGTGTTCCACATCACCGAATATCTCGCCAAGCTGAAGCGCGAGGGCAAGCTCGAGTTCAAGCCCTACGACAAAGCCTTCACCTACCACGACCCCTGCCAGATCTCGCGGCGCGGCGGTGCGGCCGGTGACGCGCGTTATCTGCTCGAGGGCTTCGCGCCGAACTTCAAGGAGATGACCCCGACCGAGAACGCCAACT
Source organism: Pinisolibacter sp. (assembly GCF_036782435.1). Taxonomy (NCBI): domain Bacteria; kingdom Pseudomonadati; phylum Pseudomonadota; class Alphaproteobacteria; order Hyphomicrobiales; family Ancalomicrobiaceae; genus Pinisolibacter; species Pinisolibacter sp. Next base: position 83,238 of record NZ_DAIPZB010000001.1, read on the forward strand.
GGTGCTGCGGCGGTGGCGGCGGTGTCCAGGCGATCGCCCGTTCCGCGCCGATCCGCTTCGAGGTGTTCAAGATCAAGACCAAGCAGGTCGAGCAGACCGGCACCACCACGCTGATGTCGTCCTGCGCCAACTGCCGCCTGACCATGGACGAAGCCAAGACCGGCATCGGCTGGGGAGGTGAACTCGCTTCGATCGTCGAGGTGCTCGCCGAGCATCTCGTCGAGAAGGACTGATCGGAGGAAACGCCCGAACGAACCGGCGGCAGCGAGCCGCCGGTTCGCCGGGTCCGTGCGCAGACGCGGGTGAGGGCAGGGGTTCCACCCCGCATCGAATGCCCCATATGATCATCGATACCACCCTCGGCCTCGGGCTCGCCCGGGGCCGATCTTTTATCGTCGCCGCGAGGTCCTGCGATGAGCTCCGCCGAATTCGAGCGCTGGAATTCCCGTTTCGCCGCCACCGAATCCTACGTCTTCGGGACCGCCCCCAACGCCTTTCTCGCCTCCTGCCGGGAGGTTCTGCCGAAAGCCGGGCGGGCGCTGGCGATCGCCGACGGGGAGGGGCGAAACGGCGTCTTCCTGGCGGAATGCGGTCTCGAAGTGGTCTCGGTCGACTTCTCGCCGGCGGCCCAGGCCAAGGCGCGGGCGCTCGCCACCGCCCGCGGCGTGACGATCGAGACGGTGACCGCCGATCTCCTCGTCTGGGACTGGCCCGAGGCGAGCTTCGACGTGATCGCGGCGATCTTCTTCCAGTTCGCCACCCCGCCGGAGCGCGCCGAGATCTTCGCGCACATCCGCCGCGCCCTGAAGCCGGGCGGTCTCCTGATCCTCGAGGGCTACCGCCCCGAGCAGATCGCCTACGGCACCGGCGGCCCGAAGACGCCTGAGAACATGTACACCCGCGCCCTGCTCGAAGACGCCTTCGGCGATTTCGACGGTGTCGTCATCACCGAGCGCGACGAGGTGATGGACGAGGGCGTCGGCCACTCCGGCATGTCGGCGGTGATCGATCTGACGGGCCGGCGGCCGAAGTGACGGGGTGGGAGTGCGCCATCGCGCCGAGGAGGGGCGTCGGACAGCAGCAGCGGTCGGTGACCCTCCGATCCGCATGTTCCATCACCAGCGAGAACGTGTCGAACGATGTATCCGAGGACGGGTACCGCGACGTCACGGCGACAGATATCGCGTGAAATATCGAGCTGTTTACTCGCTGTTACCGGTCGGCATGCAGTCTGTGGGTGCACTCGAGGGGGCGCACATGGATATCGCCAACTGGTCATCGATGAGAACCGACGCCGAACAACCGATCGGCAGCGTGTCATATCCGGACGGCGGCGCGGAAGGCGTGCGGCGGGAGCTGCGCCCGGCGGGACCGATTTTGAACGGCGATATCGAACGAGAAATCAATCATGGTGTGCAGGTCGACCTCACCGCCGTCGCCTTGCGCAACAACCTGCCCAGCATCTTCGTGAGCCTCGTTTCGGCGATCGGCTTTTCCTTCGTCGCGTGGTCGAGCGAGACCTGGATCGGACTCTGGCTCGCCGCCATCGCCGCCGCCGCCGGTGCGCGTCTGGTGATCCAGGCATGGAGCGTCCGGTCGCTACGCGAGTCGTGGGGCTCCGATCCGGCGCGGTTCCGCGCGATCCGCCTCGGCCACGCCGTCGGTCTGTTCGCGGCGGCGATGCCCTGGGTGGTGTTGGCGTGGTTCGAGCTTCCCGACATGGCGATGAGAGAGCGTCACGTGTTCCTCATCATCGTCTCGTCGCTCGCCGGCGGCGCGATGGGCGTTCTCGCATCGCGGCTGGTGGTCGGACGCATCTACATCGCAATGATGCTGCTGCCGAGTTGTATACGGCTGGTGATGCTCGACGAGCCGGAATATGTGCTCTCGGCTCTCGGCATACTCTTCTTCGGCACCATGTATGTCGGCATTTCGGCCAACCACCGGGCGCTGGTCCGTTCGTTCCGGCTGGCGCGCGAGAACCAGCAGCTCTTCGTCCGCGTCCGCCGCCACGCCGACGAAGTGGAGAAGATCAACACCAGCCTCGAGCGCCGAGTCGAGGAGCGCACCCAGAAGCTCGCGGACATGGTCGACCACGACATCTTGACCGGGCTGCTCAACCGTCGCGGTATCCGCCGCCGTCTGGATGCGATCGTCGCCGCCGACGCCTCCGCCCGTTTCGCCGTCCTCTTTCTCGATCTCGATCGTTTCAAGAGCGTCAACGACACGCTCGGTCACGAGGTCGGCGACATCGTCCTGCGCAAGATCGCCAACCGTTTCGCCATGCTGTCGCCGAAAGACGCGGCCATCGCTCGGTGGGGCGGCGACGAATTCCTCGTCATGCTGCCGGATGGCGAGAACTTCGATCGTCGGATCGAAGAGATCGCGGCCGATCTCAGAGACGTGGCGCAGGCACCTCTCGAAGTCGAGGGACGCGTGCTCGGTCTCGGCGCCAGCATCGGCATCGCGGTCCACCCCGAAGACGGGCTCGGCGTGACGCAGGCGATCCACGCCGCCGATCTCGCCGGCACCGAGGCCAAGCGCACCGGCCGCTCGAAATTCTTGCGTTTCGATGCGAATGTCGCCGAGCGTCAGCGCCGGCGTCAGGAGATCGGCTTCGAACTGCGCCAAGCGAACTACGACGAGTGTTTCGAGGTCTACTATCAGCCGATCGTCGATGCGAAGACCGGTGCGGTTCATCAGCGCGAAGCGTTGGTGCGGTGGACGCACGGCAATCTCGGGGTCGTATCGCCGGCGGAATTCATTCCGATCGCCGAAGAGACGGGTCATATCGTCGACCTCGGCCAGTGGGTTCTGGTGCGCGCCTGCCGAGATGCGGTCGCGTGGCAGGCGGCGGGCGCTCCGGTCGGTGTCGCCGTCAACGTGTCGATCCGCCAGATTCTGAGCGAAGGGTGGGTCGATCAGGTCCTCATGACGCTCGAGACGACGGGGCTCCCGACGGAGCTCCTAGAGATCGAGGTGACCGAGTCGGCCTTCGACGAGGAGTGCGGCCCGGTGGTGATCGAGGGGCTGCGCCGCCTGTCGGAGCATGGCGTGCGGATCGTCGTCGACGATTTCGGCACCGGCTATTCGGCGCTCTCCCGCTTGCGTCAGCTTCCGATCGATGGCGTCAAGATCGACCGGTCCTTCGTCGTCAGCCAGGACGAGCGGGACTTCGCGATCATCGAGGCGACGATCTTCATCGCGCGGCGATACGGGCTGAGCGTCACCGCGGAAGGTATCGAGACACAGGAGCAGATACAGCGGCTCCGAGGTGTCGGCATCGATCATTTCCAGGGCTACTACTACGGTCGACCCGAGCGGCTTTCCGCGATCGCCTTCGAGGCGCCGAGCCGAAAGCGGGTCGCCTCCGGAACGACGGGGGCGTGATCGCCTCCGTCGTGTGGCCCCCGCTCCTCGACATGGCGCTTCAGCCGGTGTTGCGCAGGCCCGCGGCGATGCCGTTGATGGTGATGAGGATGCCGCGCTGGGTCTTCTCCTCGCGGTTGCCCTCGCGCCAGCGGCGCAGCAGCTCCACCTGCATGTGGTTGAGCGGCGCGATGTAGGCGAAGCGGTGCGCGATCGAGCGGGCGAGCGTCGGGTTGTCGGCGAGCCGGTCGCTCATCCCGGTGACCAGCGCCAGCGCTTCGACGGTGCGCGTCCACTCCGCCTCGATCTCGGCATAGATCTTCTCCGACAGCGCTCGGTCGGGAACCAACTCGGCGTATCGGCGCGAGATGCGCAGGTCGGCCTTGGCGAGCACCATGTCCATGTTGGAGACGAGGGTGCGGAAGAACGGCCATTCGGCGTTCATCCGGGCGAGCAGCATCGGCGCGGTGTCCGGCGCCTCGGCGATCACCTGTCGGATCGCCGTGCCGAAGCCGTACCAGCCCGGCAGCGTCACGCGGCTCTGGCCCCAGGAGAAGCCCCAGGGGATGGCGCGCAGATCCTCGATGCGGCGGGTCGCCTTGCGGGAGGCGGGACGCGAGCCGATGTTGAGCTGGGCGATCTCGGCGATCGGGGTGGCGGCGAAGAAGTAGTCGACGAAGCCGGGGGTGTCGTAGACGAGCGCGCGATAGGCCTTGCGGCTCGCCTCGGAGATCCGTTCGGCCAGCGCCAGGAATTCGGGCGCCGCCTTCTCGGTGCGCCTCAGAAGCGACGTCTCCAACGCGGCGCTCATCAGCGTCTCGAGATTGCGCCGGCCGATCTCCGGGTTGGCGTATTTGGCGTTGATCACCTCGCCCTGTTCGGTGAGGCGGATCTGACCCTTCACCGTGCCCGGCGGCTGGGCGATGATCGCCTCGTAGGCCGGCCCGCCGCCGCGGCCGACGGCGCCGCCGCGACCGTGGAAGAGGCGCAGCGCGATGCCGGGCTTCGCCGCGAAGAGGCGGCCGAGCGCCGTCGAGGCGCGGTAGAGCTCCCAGTTCGAGGTGAAATAACCGCCATCCTTGTTGCTGTCGGAATAGCCGAGCATGACGTCCTGCTCGGCGCCGGAGGCGCGCACCATCGCCTCGACGCCCGGCAGGTCGTAGAAGTCGCGGACGATCGGTTCGGCGGCGCGCAGGTCGTCGATGGTCTCGAACAGCGGCACCACCACGAGATCGACCACCGCCGCTTCGTTGGGCCCGACGGTGCCGCGCATCAGCCCGCATTCCTTCTGCAGGACGAGCACCTCGAGCAGGTCGGAGACCGTCTCGGTGTGGCTGATGATGTAGTGGCGGATCGCCTCCGGCCCGAAGTCGGCTCTGAGCCGTCGCGCCGTCTCGAAGATGGCGAGTTCGCTCGTCGTCAGCGCCGAATAGGCGGTGTTCGGCACCCGGAGCGGTCGCGGCTCGGCGAGGAGGCGCAGGAGCAGGGCTCGCCGGGCAGCCTCGTCGAGCGCCAGATAGTCCGGTTCGACCTTCGCGGCGGCGAGCAGTTCGGCGACCACCAGCTCGTGCTGGTCGGAACTCTGGCGCAGGTCGGTCGTCGCCAGATGGAAGCCGAAGACCTCGACGGCGCGGATCAGTCCGGCGAGACGGATCGGCAGCAACGGCGCACCGTGATTGCGCCGGAGCGAATCCTCCACCACCCGGAGATCGGCGAGGAAGTCGGCGGCCTTCGCGTAGGGTGTGCTGGAATTGACGGCGCGGCGGGCGGCGGGCACCCCCACCAGCTTCTCGAAGGTGGCGGCGAGCCGCGCGTAGACGCCGATCAGTGCCCGGCGATAGGGCTCGTCGCGCCGTTGGGCGCTGGTGTCGGCGGAGGCCTCGGCGAGCGCCACCAGTTCCGCGGTCTGCGACACCAGCACCCCCGACATCGACAGCTCCCGGCCGAGGCGATGGATCTCGTCGAGATAGTGCTCGAGCGCCACTTCCGCATGGCGGCGCAGCGCCGTCTCCAGCGTCGCGGCGGTGACGTTGGGGTTGCCGTCGCGGTCACCGCCGATCCAGTTGCCCATGCGGAAGAACGGCGCCACCGGCTGGCCGGTGAGCGCTTCGAGATCGGCGTAGAGGCGGGGGATCTGCGCCAGGAAGGTGCTGCGGTAGTAGCCGAGAACGTTCTCGATCTCGTCCTCGACCGTCAGCTTGACGAAGCGCAGGACGCGCGTCTGCCAGAGCTGGGCGACGCGTGCCTTGATCTGGGCCTCGTTGGCGGCGCGGTCGCGCCGGTTCACCAGGCGGTCGCGTTCGGCGAGAAGCGTCGCGATGGCGCGTTCCGCGTCGAGGATCGACTGGCGCTGCACCTCGGTCGGGTGGGCGGTGAGCACCGGCGACACCCAGGCGCGTTGCAGCGCCCGGGTGACCGCGGCGCCGTCGATCCCGGCCGCTTCGAACCGATCGAAGGCCTTGAGGAGGGAGCCGTCGCGGTGTTCGTCGCGGGCGTGATGGACCGCCCGACGGCGCAGGTGGTGGCAATCCTCGGCGAGATTGGCGAGGTGGGAGAAAATAGGTGAAGGCGCGGATCACCGACACCGTCTCCGAGGGTCCGAGGCGCTTCAGCAGTGCATCGAGGTTGCGGCCGGCTTCGGCGTCGGCGTCGCGCTCGAAGGCGACGGACAGGCGGCGGATCGCCTCGACCACCTCGAAGGCGGCCTCGCCGTCCTGCTCGCGCACGATGTCGCCGAGGATCTGGCCGAGGAGGCGGATGTCGTCGAAGAGCGGACGGTCTTTCTCGGGACCGTCGGTCGGCAATTCGAAAGTGGCATTCATCGTCGTCGGTCCTCTCGGGAAGGGCTCGTCACGGACGATCGACCGCCGGATCTCTCGGGAAGACGGGCGGTCGGTGGTGGTTGGGGGGGGGCGGCCCCCCGGGTGACTACGTAGGACCTTAGCATGGCCGCCGTCGACCTCCAGCCGCGGACCGATGCGGAGCGCCCATTTCTTCGGCGGTGCGGCAGCGGCGACGCACCCTCTGGCCGGACACCCCCGACATCGTCTAAAGCTGGCGGCCCAGCGCCAACGGAGCTCGCCCATGTCGTCCTTTCTGCCGTCGTCCCGCTCGCAGGTCGCCCCCTTCATCGCCATGGAGGTGCTGTCGGCGGCGGTGGAGCGCGAGCGCGCCGGTCATCGGGTGGTCCACATGGAGGTCGGCCAGCCCGGCGCCTCGGCGCCGAAACCGGTGCTCGATGCGGCGCGCCGGGCGCTGGAGGGCCGGCTCGGCTACACCGAAGCGCTCGGCATCCGGCCGCTGCGCGAAGCGATCGCCGCTCACTACGCCACGACCTACGGCATCGACATTCCCTCCGACCGGGTGGCGGTCACTGCCGGGTCGTCGGGGGCCTTCACGCTCGCCTTCCTCGCGGCCTTCGATGTCGGCGCCCGCATCGCCATGCCGACGCCGGGCTATCCCGCCTATCGCAACCTCTTGGCGGCGCTCGGCCTCGAGGCGGTGGAGATCGAATGCGGCCGTGACACCCGCTGGGCGCTGACCCCGGAGATGATCCGCCGGGCGCACGCCGAAAAGCCGCTGCACGGCGTGCTGGTGGCGAGCCCGGCCAATCCGACGGGGACGATGTACACGCCGCAAGCCCTCGAGGCGCTGGTCCGGACCTGCGACGAACTCGGCCTGTGGTTCATTTCCGACGAGATCTACCACGGCCTCGTCTACGACGGCGTCCAGTCGACGGCGCTCGCCACCTCGGATCGAGCGATCGTCATCAACTCCTTCTCCAAGTACTATTGCATGACCGGTTGGCGCATCGGCTGGATGATCATGCCGGAGCAGTTGGTGAAGCCGATCGACCGGCTGGCGCAGAACCTGACGCTCTCCAACAACGAGATCTCGCAGCGCGCCGCCATCGCCGCCTTCGCGCCCGAAGCCACGCTCGAGCTCGACCGGGTGAAGGCCGGTTACGCGGCGAACCGCGCCTACCTTCTCGACCACCTGCCGCGTCTCGGCTTCGAGGATCTCTTCCCCGTCGACGGCGCCTTCTACGCCTATGCCTCGATCGCCCGCTTCTCCAACGACAGCCTCGACTTCGTGAAGCGCATGTTGAACGAGGCCGGCGTCGCCGCGACCCCGGGCCCGGACTTCGACGCTGCCCGCGGCAACCGCTACGTCCGCTTCTCGTTCGCCGGCACGCCGGCCGACATGGAGGAGGCGGTAGCGCGGCTGGGCGGCTGGTTGAGGTGAGGGAAGGCGAGCCGGACGGACGAATGCCGACCCGGCTCGACCGCGAATCTCAGCTCGTCACGGTCTCCTCGATCGTCACCGAGACGGGGAAATGATCGGAAAAGCCGTCGAGATCGACGTATTCGGCCGGGTCACCCTTCGGCAGACCGAAGCGGACGGGACCTTCGTTCTTCGATTTGGCGACCATCTCGGGAAAGGCTTCGATGCGTGTCGTCGCTTCGAGAACCCGCAACGACGATCGGCCGAGCAGGAATGCCCGCGACACCAGCAGTTGATCGAACGAGTTTCCGTCTCCCTTGAAGTAGAGCGACCCGTAGAGCGTGCGAGCCTTACCCGAAAGGTCGATCACCGCCTGCCGCAGGATATTCCAGGTGAGGTTGTAGAAGCGGGCCGAAGTGGCGTTCTCCACGTCGTCGCGTTCCCGCGTCGCTCGAGCATGGATGGTCAGCGACGGATCGTGCGGATCGTCGTTGAAGTCGCCCATGGCGATCACCGGGATGTCTTCGCCGCGTTCTTCGCGGATGCGCTCGTGCCAGTAGCCGAGGGTTTCACCGGCGGTCATGCGGAATCCGGCGCTTTCGTTCGCGGCACCGCCGGAGCGCGACGGCCAGTGGTTGCACAGGGCGACGAAGTCGTTGCCGGCCTTCGTCGTGAAGGTCGCCTGCGTGATGTCGCGCGTTCCCGTGCGCCGCATCACCCAGTGGGAGAAGACCTTGTCGGGGTCGACGTCGAGACGATCGCGATCGAAGAGGAAGGCCGTGTCGATGCCGCGATGGTCCTTGGTCGAATCGAAATGGACGACGTCGTAGCGCCGTTCCGGAAGCGCCGCGTTCAGGGCGGCGGAAAGGGCATCCAGGCAATAGCGGTTCTCGACCTCGCAGACGCCGAGAAGGTCGGGTCCGGCGCCGCCGTTCATCCGCGTGATGATGTGGCGCAACTGCCCGATCTTCCGGGCGAAGAGATCGGGACTCCAGCCCTTCAGATCGCCGGCGACCTCCTTGGCGATCCACGGTTCTCGCTCCGGGTAGTTCTCCGGCGCGAAGAGGTTCTCGAGATTCCAGAAAGCGATGAAGTAAGTCGACATGAGACGGTCCTCCCCGTATCCCTTTCAGGCTGCCATCTCCGAATGTCGCAATCAACGACTGTGTCGACGACGGGGCGTTCATGCTCGGCAGGCATCCGCCGGACAGGTCTTTCGGCCATCTGAAAACGACGAAGGCCGGGATCGCTCCCGGCCTTCGCCTCGTTCACATCTCGTGTGAAGACCTCACAGGAAGCCCTTCTTGGACCACCAGCCCTTCTTCTTCGGCTGATCGGGCGGAAGCTCGGTCGAGATCGGGGCCGGCTTGGCCGCCGGCTCTTCGACGTCGGGGGCCTCTTCAGGGGCCGGAGCCTCCTCGGCGACCGCAGCCGGAGCTTCCTCGGCGGCCGGGGGCGTTTCGGCGGCGGGAGCTTCCTCGACGGCCGGAGCGGGTGCTTCGGCGGCCGGTTCGGCAGCGGCTTCCGCGGCGGCGGCCTCGGCAGCGGCGGCCTCTTCGGCAGCCTTGGCCTTGGCGGTCTTGCGCGGCGCCCGGGTGCGCTTCGGCTTCGCCGCCTTGGCGGCCTCTTCCTCGGCCTTCACCTCGGCCTCGAGCGTCTCGCGGTCGACCACGACGACGTCGGGGATCTCCTCGGCGACGGTCTCGGCCGCACCGATCTCGGCAGCAGCCTCCTCGGCCTCGCCTTCGACCTCGTCGGCCTCGCCCTCGACGCCGCCGGCCTCGGAGCCGGCCTCGCCGGTTTCGCCACGATTGCGACGACCGCCGCGACGGCCGCGCCGGCGCTTCTTGCGGGGCTGGTCACCGTTGGCGGGAGCGCCGGCTTCGGTCGCTTCGACCTCGCCTTCGGCCTCGTCGCCCTCGGCGCCGTCCTCGAACTCGCCCTCGGCGGCTTCCGCAGCGTCGGACGGGCCACCTTCCGACGCCCCTTCGCCACGGCCACGACCGCGGCGGCGACGACGACGGCGGCGGCGATTGTTGTCGCCTTCGCCACCACGGTCGGCCTCGGCGCGCTCGCGACGCGGCGCCTCGGCTTCCTCTTCGATCTCCTCTTCGAAGACCTCTTCCTCGGGCTCTTCGATCGCCACCGGCGTCACCGGCGCTTCCGGCCGCTCGCGCGGCACCACCGGATCGCCCTTCTCGACGATGTAGAGGTGACCGGCCTGACTGGCGTGATCGTCGGCGAGCACGGTGATGTCGAGGCCGAAGCGGCGCTCGAGATCGGCGAGATGGCCGCGCTTGTTGTTGAGGATGTAGAGAGCGACCGCGGTGCGGGTGCGCACGATCAGGTCGTGGGTGACGCCCTTGAGCATCGCCTCCTCGAGGCCGCGCAGGACGTGCAGCGCCACCGACTCGGTCGAGCGCACCATGCCGGTGCCGCCGCAGTGCGGGCACACCACCATCGAGCTCTCGAGCACGCCGGTGCGGATGCGCTGGCGGCTCATCTCCATCAGACCGAAATGCGAGATCCGCCCGACCTGGATGCGCGCCCGGTCGTTCTTCAGGCAGTCCTTGAGCTTGCGCTCGACCGCCCGGTTGTTGCGGTTCTCCTCCATGTCGATGAAGTCGATGACGATCAGGCCGGCGAGGTCGCGCAGGCGGAGCTGGCGGGAAACCTCTTCCGCCGCTTCGAGGTTGGTGGCGAGTGCCGTGTCCTCGATGTTGTGCTCACGCGTCGACTTGCCGGAGTTGACGTCGATGGAGACGAGCGCCTCGGTCTGGTTGATGACGATGTAGCCGCCCGAGCGCAGGGTGACCTGCGGCGAGAACATCGCGTCGAGCTGGCTCTCCACCGCGAAGCGAGTGAAGACCGGCGTCGGCTCGCGGTAGTTCTGGACGTTCTTGGCATGGCTCGGCATGAGCATGCGCATGAAGTCCTTGGCCTCGCGATAGCCCTCTTCGCCGGCGACCAGGACTTCGTCGATGTCCTTGTTGTAGAGGTCGCGGATCGAGCGCTTGATCAGCGAGCCCTCCTCGTAGACCAGCTTCGGCGCGGAGGACTTCAGCGTCAGCTCGCGCACGTTCTCCCACAGGCGCAGGAGATATTCGAAGTCGCGCTTGATCTCGGCCTTGGTGCGGGCGGCGCCGGCGGTGCGGACGATGACGCCCATACCTTCGGGGACCTCGAGCTCCTGGGCGATGGTCTTCAGGCGCTTGCGGTCGGTCGGCTGGGTGATCTTGCGGGAGATGCCGCCGCCGCGCGCGGTGTTGGGCATCAGCACCGAGTAGCGGCCGGCGAGCGACAGGTAGGTCGTCAGAGCGGCGCCCTTGTTGCCGCGCTCCTCCTTGACCACCTGCACGAGCAGCACCTGACGGCGCTTGATCACTTCCTGGATCTTGTACTGGCGGCGCAGCTTGGGCTGGGCGCGGCGCTCGGGAAGCTCCTCGAGCGCGTCTTCGGAGCCGACGCTCTCGACGGTCTCTTCGCCGTTGTCGCCGTTCTCGGCGGCGTCTTCGCCTTCGGCGACCTCGTCGCCTCCGGCCTCGGCCGCCTTGGCCTTGGGCTTGCGACGCGACCGGCTCTCCTCGCGGTCGGCCTCCGAGTGCATCCGCGCCTCTTCCTCGAGCAGGGCGAGGCGGTCGGCGGTCGGGATCTGATAGTAGTCGGGGTGGATCTCGGAGAAGGCGAGGAAGCCGTGGCGGTTGCCGCCGTAGTCGACGAACGCCGCCTGCAGCGACGGTTCGACCCGGGTCACCTTGGCGAGATAGATGTTACCCCTGAGCTGCTTCTTGGCGGCGGACTCGAAGTCGAATTCCTCGACGCGGCTGCCGCGCACCACCACCACCCGGGTTTCCTCCGGGTGGGTGGCGTCGATGAGCATCTTGTTGGCCATGAGGCATGAACTCCACGACCCGCGACCGCGTCCGCGTCCCGAGGAGGACGGCGGAGGGCGGGCGAGTCGGATCTGACGGAAGATGGAAAGTTGAAGGGACGGTCGAGACGGCCGCCGACGAAGTGGAGACGGCACGCGGCGAAACCGAGCGGTGGATCACCGCGATCGCTTCGGCCCTGGTCGTCTTCGTATTCGGCATGGCCGTGGTATCGACCCGTCGGTTCCAGGGACCGGACGAGGCGAAACACCTCACCGGTCGAGTTGCGGTCCGTAGGCCCGACCGCACGTGACAACGGCGATCGGCGACGGCACCCTCGGGGCACGCCCCGCTTGTGAGAGTTCCGCTCGCGCCGACGAACCTCGCGCCGGCACCGACCGGTACCCAGGAGCCTCTTCCTCGCCGGTTCGCGGAGGCATGAACGATCCCGGATCCGTCACATCCGAAGGCGGAGGCCTTCGGCTGTGGTCCCCACACGGGAGGAATTCACCGTGGCTCGGAGGAACGCGGGCTCGAGGTACGAACCGGACGACGTCGCGGGCGCGGGACTGGACCACCGGATCGTTCGCCGCTTCCGCGATCTCCGTCGGGCGATACGCGGGCCGACGACGGATTCGGGAGGAGAACGAATTCCTTGGCGACATACTTACGGTTCGCGGTCCGGCAATGCAAGCCGCCCGCCGGCCGGTCAGGGCGATCGTATGACGGATCGGCAGGGTCGGATGACGTCGCAGCGTCAACGAGGAGTTAACTCCGTCTTCGCCATGGTCTATCACCGATGCCGGGGGGGACGAGAGCGACGGACGGACGATGAACGGCGAGACGGCGCGGCCGAGCGCGAAGACACCGACCCGTGACGGCCGACCCGGCCGGTCGCTCACTCTGGCCGCCGCGGCGTTCTGCCTCCTGATCGCGGCGGTGGCGCCGGCCGCGACGGCGCCGGCCGAATCTCTCGATCGGATCGGCGATCTCCTGAGCTCGGGTCTGCGCGGTGCGGCACCCGCATCCGAACCGGCCACCGTGCGCCCCGCGGCGCAGGGGGCACCGGACGCCGCCGCGGCGGACGATCGCGTGCTTAGTCTCTCCGGTTGGTCGATCGGCGGCGACGACAGCCGCACGGTGGTCACCGTCGATCTTTCGCATCCGGCGCCGGCGCGCGTCTTCACGCTGCTCACGCCGACCCGCGTGGTCGTCGATCTACCGGCCGCCCGATTCGACGACGCCTCCGGCGGCGCCCGCGTCGGCCGCGGCCTCGTCGCGGCGTGGCGCTTCGGGGCGCTCACCGCCCATCGCTCGCGTCTCGTCCTCGACACCCGCGCCACCGTCCGCGTCACGCGGGCCGAATTCGATTCCGCCGCTCCGGCCGGCAAGACGCGGCTGGTCGTCGAGATGGTCGGCGCGAGCCGTGACGAGATGCGCCGGGCCGGTGCGATCGACGTCGGCGCGGCACCCGCCGCGGCGCAGGCCGCTTCGCCGCAGCGTTCGGAAGGAGGCTCCGCGCCGGTCGCCGCCCGCCCGGTCGTGGTGATCGATGCCGGCCACGGCGGCGGCGATGCCGGCACCGTCTCGCCGGCGACCGGCATGCCGGAGAAGACCGTGGTACTGGAGATGTCGAAGACGCTGGTGCGTCGGCTGCGCGAGACGGGCCGCTACGAGGTGGTGGCGACGCGCGAGGACGACGTCTTCCTCGGTCTCGGCGAACGGGTGCGGATCGCCCGGGCGCGCCACGCGGATCTCTTCCTGTCGATCCACGCCGACGCCGAATACGATCATTCGGTCCGCGGAGCGACGATCTACACCGTCGCCGAGACCGCCTCCGACGAGAAGGCGGCGGCGCTCGCGGCCAAGGAGAACCAGTCCGATTCCATCGCCGGCCACGTCGTCGAGGAGGCGGAGCCCGAGGTCGCCGACATCCTCGCCGATCTGACGCTGCGCGAGACCCGCCACCTCAGCCATCGCTTCGCCCGCGATCTCCTCGACGAATATCGCCGTCACGGCCGGCTGGTGAAGTCGCAGCCGCACCGCCAGGCCGGCCTCAAGGTGCTGCGCGCCCACGATATTCCGTCGGCGCTGGTCGAACTCGGCTTTCTCTCCAACAAGGAGGACGAGGCGCTCCTGACCTCGCCGGAATGGCGCGAGAAGACCGCCGCTTCGCTCATTTCCGCCATCGACCGCTACTTCGTCGGGCGCAACGCGCTCGCCGGGCCGGCGAAGGATGGGGGCGGGCGCGCCCCAGCTTCGCCATAAACTTGAAAAACAAAGGCGAGACGCCTAAACCTCGCCGGTGCTTCGCCGTTTCCCTCGGGTGACGGGCGAGGCGCTCCTTCGCTGGCGGGCGGAGGGCGGCGGGAGATCCGGAGGATCCGCCCGCGAGAGGCGGCACGACGATCGCGGTGGAACGACGGAGCTCCGGCGGGTGGAACCCGACCGGGGCGGCAGCGTGCGCCATCGAGACGGCGTCGTCGGACAATTTCGCGCGGGACTGCTCCGGGCGACATCGAAGAGTGCCCGCGGGCTCCGTCTGCGACGGACCGGCGACAGCCAGGGAAGATCGGGCGGCATGTTCCTGTTGCGGTTCATCGGCTATCTGTTCGGCATCGGAACGGTCGGCCTGCTCGTGGTCGCCGCCGGCGCCTGGATCGCCTACAACCACGTCGCCGCCGATCTTCCCGACTACACGGCGCTGAAGAACTACGAGCCGCCGGTGATGAGCCGCGTACACGCCGCCGACGGCGAGCTGGTGGCCGAATACGCCCACGAGCGTCGCCTGTTCCTGCCGAGCCAGGCGATCCCGCAACTCCTCAAGAACGCCTTCCTCTCGGCGGAAGACAAGAATTTCTACGAGCACACCGGCATCGACCCCGAAGGTGTGGCCCGCGCCGCGATCGTGTTCGTCCAGAACAAGCTCGCCGGCAAGCGTCCGCAGGGCGCGTCGACCATCACCCAGCAGGTCGCCAAGAACTTCCTCCTCACCAACGAACAGTCGTTCGAGCGCAAGATGAAGGAGGCGATCCTCGCCATCCGCATCGAGTCGACCTATTCGAAGGAGGAAATTCTCGAGCTCTACATGAACCAGATCTACATGGGCATCGGCGCCTACGGGGTGGCGGCGGCTTCGCTGCTCTACTTCGACAAGTCGGTGCACGAGCTGACGATCGCGGAAGCGGCCTACCTCGCGGCGCTGCCCAAGGGCCCGAACAACTACCATCCGTTCCGCCACACCGACCGCGCCATCGAGCGGCGCAACTGGGTGATCGGACAGATGGCCGTGAACGGCTTCATCACTCAGGAACAGGCGGAGAAGGCCAAGGGAGATCCGCTCAAGGTGGTGCAGCGTCCGACCGGTCCGCACATCTTCGGCGCCGACTATTTCGCCGAAGAAGTGCGCCGCCAGCTCATCGAACGTTACGGCGAGAAGGGGCTCTACGAAGGCGGCCTGTCGGTGCGCACCTCGCTCGATCCGCGGCTGCAACTGGTCGCCCGCAAGGCGCTGACCAAGGGTCTGATGAGCTTCGACATGAACGCCGGCTGGCGCGGTCCGGTGGCGAAGATCGCCCTCGAGGGCGATTGGGGCCCGGCGCTCGCCGAGCAGAAGGGGCTCGCCGACGTGCCCGAATGGCGTCTCGCCGTGGTGCTCTCGGCCGGCGACCAGGAAGCGCAGATCGGGCTCCAGCCGGCGCGGCTGGTCACCGGCGGCGTCTCCACCGAACGCGAGCGCGGCATCATCCCCCTCGATCAGATGAAGTGGGCGACGCGTCTCGCCGAGGGCGGCAAGCGGAACGGGATCGGCAAGGGCGCGGCCTCGGTGCTGGCGCCGGGCGACGTCGTCTACGTCGAGAAGGTGACGGGCGGCCCCGGCGACCGGCCGATCTGGCGCCTCAGGCAGGTGCCGGAGGTCTCCGGCGCGCTGGTGGCGATGGATCCGCACACCGGACGCGTCCTGGCGGTGACCGGCGGCTTCTCCTTCGCCGAGAGCGAGTTCAACCGCGCCACCCAGGCGTGGCGCCAGCCCGGCTCGTCGTTCAAGCCCTTCGTCTACGCCGCCGCCCTCGACAACGGCTATACGCCGTCGTCGTTGGTGCTCGACGGACCGATCGAGATCCAGCCGGGTCCCGGCCAGCCGGTCTGGCGGCCGGAGAACTATTCCCAGAAGTTCTACGGTCCCTCGACCCTGCGCGTCGGCATCGAGCAGTCGCGCAACACCATGACGGTGCGGCTGGCCAAGGACATGGGCATGCCGCTGGTGGTCGAATACGCCAAGCGCTTCGGCATCTACGACGAACTCGGTGCCTATCTGCCGATGTCGCTCGGCGCCGGCGAGACGACGGTGCTGCGCCTCACCTCCGCCTATGCGACCATCGCCAACGGCGGCCGCAAGGTCACCGCTTCGTTCATCGATCGCATCCAGGATCGCTACGGCAAGACCGTGTTCAAGCACGACAAGCGCGTCTGCGAGGGCTGCGATGCGCCGAAGTGGGCGAATCAGGAGGAGCCGGCGCTGGTCGACGAGCGCGAGCAGGTGCTCGATCCGATGACCGCCTACCAGATCACCTCGATCATGGAAGGCGTCGTGCTGCGCGGCACCGCCACGATTCTCTCCGACCTGAAGCGGCCGATCGCCGGCAAGACCGGAACCACCAACGACGAGAAGGACGTCTGGTTCGTCGGCTTCACTCCCGACCTCGTGACCGGCGTCTACATCGGCTACGACAAACCGCGCGGTCTCGGCCGCGGCCAGTCGGGCGGTCACACCGCCGCGCCGGTGGTGCGCGACTTCTTCGCCGAGGCGCTGAAGGACACCCCGGCGGTGCCGTTCCGTGTGCCTCCGGGGATCCGCCTGATCGCCGTCAATCGCGCCACCGGTATGCGCGCCTCGCCCGGCGACGGCGCCACCATCATGGAAGCCTTCAAGCCCGGCACCGCGCCGCCCGACACCTACTCGGTCATCGGCTACGACGCCGAGCAGTTCGACAAGGCCCGCAAGGTCACCCCCGAGCAGGAACGCGGGTTGCAGCAGGGCGGGTTGTACTGACACGACGAACACGAGTTCGCCCAGGGCCGGGAGCGCGAGTTCCCGGCCCTTCGCGTACGCTTGGTCCGGCCCGCATCCCGGCGCCGGTGCGCGTCGGCCCGCGGCGTTGACGGGTGTGGCGGAGACACGGCGAAGAAGTCACCGGAAAGCCTGGATTCCGTCGTGAAATTGCACTCGTGCACGGCGACTCTCGCCTGCGCTCCCCCGCTTCGGGGGTGCCGACGCGAAAGGCGACTGCGATGTGGATCGATCGGCGTAGGGTCCTTTGGACGGCGGCCACGGTCGCGACCGTGGGGGCGATGCGGCCGATGGCGACGTTCGCCGCCGGCGATCCGATCGAAGAGGTGGTCGCCGGGCTCGAGAAACGTCTCGGCGCGCGCATCGGCGTCGCGGTGATCGACGACCATGGTGGCCGCGCCTGGAACCACCGCGCCGCCGAGCGCTTCGCTTTCTGCTCGACCTTCAAGGCCTACGCCGCCGCCGCGCTGCTCGCCCGCGTCGATCGCGGCGAGGAGAGGCTCGACCGCCGCATCGTCTTCGCCGCGTCCGATCTGGTGACCTATTCGCCGACGACCGAGAAGCGGGTCGGCGAGCCGGGCATGACGCTCGCCGAGATCGCCGAGGCCGCCGTCACGCTCTCCGACAACACCGCCGCCAACCTGATCCTCGACGCGATCGGCGGACCGCAGGGCCTCACCACCTTCCTGCGTTCGCTCGGCGACGACGTCGGCCGGCTCGATCGCCGGGAGACCCAGCTCAACGAAGCGAAGCCGGGCGACCCGCGCGACACGACCACGCCGTCGGCTGCCGCTCATACGCTGCACGAACTGGTCGTCGGCCGGGTGCTGACACCGGCGAGCCGGGAGCAGCTCACCGCGTGGCTCGTCGGCGACCGCGTCGGCGATGCGCTGCTGCGCGCCGGGCTACCCAAGAATTGGACGATCGCCGACAAGACCGGCGCCGGCGGCAACGGTGCCCGCGGCATCGTCGCCGTCGCCTGGCCGCCGGGGAGAAAGCCGGTGACGATCGCCATCTACATCGCCGAGACCGCCGCGGCGATGGCCGACCGCAACGCCGCCATCGCCGCGATCGGCGCCGCCATAGCCCGCTCGCTCGGGTGAGATCGCCGAGCCACCGGTACTCTGCAATCATACGCGTTGACGTTCGATATCGATCTCTGATCGAGTCCTCGCGAAGTTTCTGTCGGGGATCTGCTCTTGTTTCGACCTTTCGTGACGTCGCTTTCGATCAGCGGGCAGGCCAGTTCGTGACCAGACGCGAACGCCTGTTGGACCGAATGCGGGCGAACCCGAAAGCGGATTGGCGCATCGAGGACGTGGAGACTCTCTGTCGTCGGGTCGGGCTCACGTTGTCGTCACCTTCGTGTGGCAGTCACTACATGGTGACTAGGTCATGGACTCGAACCGCATCCAGAGCCGGGTCGCAGCGAGGAGCACGGCTGCGAGGTAGTTCGCCGCGAGTTTCTCGTAGCGGGTGGCCACACGCCGGAAGTGCTTTAATTTACAGAAGAACCGCTCGACGAGGTTGCGCTTTCGGTAGAGTTCGCGGTCGACGGATCGCTGCACGCGGCGATCCGAACAGGTCGGGATGTGCGCGGTCCCGCCGAGCGCGGCGACCAGTTCGAGGATGGCTCTGGCGTCGTATCCACGGTCGGCGACGACATCGCCTGCTCTTCGGCCATCGAAGAGGAGGGGAACGGCGGCTTTGTCGGAGGCTTGGCCGGGAGACGGAACGATGCGCACAGGGAGCCCGCGCGAGTCCACCAAGGCGTTGATCTTGGTGCTCAATCCTCCACGAGAACGGCCGATGGCGTGATCCGGGCCCCCCTTTTTCCTCCGGCAGCATGCTGATGGGCTCGGATGATCGAACTGTCGACGAATTCGAGCGATTCCGGCGATCCGGCCGCCAGAGCCTCGAACACGCCGATCCAGATCCCCGCTTTGGCCCATCGGTTGAAGCGGTTGTAGACCGTCGTGTAGGGGCCGTAACGTTCCGGAAGATCGCGCCACGGCACGCCGGTCCGCAACACGAAGAAGATGCCGTTCAGCACCTTCCGGTCATCCAATCGCGGACGACCGTTCTTCTTGCCCTCGGCTCCAGGAAGCAGGGGAGTGACGATCGCCCATTCCTCGTCCGTCAGATCGAAGCGCGCCATCGAACGCCTCCTTTCGGAAGCCTCGAATCAGCCCTCGCAACGCAAGACAAGAGGTTCGGGTACAGAACCTAGCACCGCGCCATGTGGGCCCGCCAACCGCCGAGCGCGGTGATCTCCTCGGCGCCGACGACCGCGTGGGATTCGCACAGGAAGGCGGAGACCTCCGAGCCGTCGGCGAGGCGGACCTTGCCGATGCCGAGCGGCGCCGGGATCGCCGCGACGAAGGCCCCGGCGGCGGCCGGCGGCAGGCCCCAGACCTCGATCTCCAGCCCCGGCCCGACGAAGCCCGGATCGCGGATCACGCCGGGTTTCGGAGGTACCGTGTCGGGCAGGACGAACATGCGGTAGTCGGGCGCGGTTCGCGTCGCCTCCAGGAGCACGCCGCCGGGGGCGGTCAGCTGCGGATTGAGCGGCATGCCTGAGAGATGCGCCCCGACCACGCCGATCGGGATCAGCCCCTCGGCGGCGGGTGCGAGGGGTGCGCCCGGCAGTGTACCGTGGCGGTCGACGCCGGGACCGGCGCCGAGGGCGCGATGCAGCCGATCGCCGAGGACGGCGAGGGCGTCGTCGGTGAAGGCCGGGCCGATCAGCGTGACGCCGGCCGGGATGCCGTCGGGGCGGAAGCCGGCCGGCACGGCGATGGCGGCGCAGTCGAGCAGGTTCACGAAGTTGGTGTAGCGGCCCAGCGTCGAGTTGAGGGCGATCGGATCGGCTCGCATCGCCTCGACGGTGTAGATGGTCGCCGCGGTCGGCAGCAGCAGCAGGTCGACCTTGGCCCACTCGACGAGCGTCCGTTGGCGCAGCGCCTCCAGCCGATACTGGCCGCGGAAGGCGTCGACGGCCGAATGGTTCGTCGCCCCGGCGATGATCTTCTCCACCGTCGGATCCATCTCGGCGGCGTGGCCGGCGTGGAAATCGGCGACCGCGGCGAGGCGCTCGGCGATCCACGGGCCGCCGTAGAGGAGATCGGCGCTCTCGCGGAAGGGGGCGTAGTCGATGCCGACCGGCGTCCCTCCGAGGGCGGAGAGCCGCGTGACCGCCGCGTCGTAGAGCGCCGCCGTTTCGTGATCGCCGAAGAACTCGCGTTCGGCACCGGTGAGGATGCCGAAGCGGAAGCCGGTCAGTGGCAGCGCGCGATGCTCCACCGGGCGCGAGTAGGGATCGCGCGGATCGTGGCCCCGCATCACCGCCAGCACCGCGGCGACGTCGCCGGCGGTGGCGGCGAAGACGGTGATGCAGTCGAGGCTGCGGCAGGCCGGCACGAGGCCGGTCGAGGAGACGAGGCCGCGGGTCGGCTTGACCCCGATGAGATTGTTGAAGGCGGCCGGCACCCGCCCCGAGCCGGCGGTGTCGGTGCCGAGCGCGAAGGCGACGAGTCCGCTCGCCACCGCAACCGCCGATCCCGATGACGACCCACCCGAGATGTAGGCCGGATCGAACACCGAGCGTGGCGCGCCGAAGGGCGAGCGGGTGCCGTTGAGGCCGGTGGCGAACTGATCGAGGTTGGTCTTGCCGACGACGATCGCTCCGGCCGCCTTCAGCTTGGCCACCACCGCGGCGTCCGCCGTCGGTTCATAGGCGAAAGCGGGGCAGGCTGCGGTCGTCGGCAGGCCGGTGACGTCGATGTTGTCCTTGATGGCGCAGGGGATGCCCCACAGCGGCCGGGTCGGGTCCGGCGTCGAGCCGAGGGCGCGAGCGGCGGCACGCAACGCCTCGTCGGGGACGCAGGAGATCCACACGGCCGGGTCGCTCCCCGCATCGATGCGGGCGATCACCGCCTCGATCACGTCGAGCGGCGTGAAGGCGCCGGAGCGATAGCCCTCGGCGAGGGTGGTGAGATCGAGGACGCGGGGAAGGGTCATGGGGGTGGGCCTGACGAGGAGAGGGTCGGGGATCAGCGGCGGGGTCTGCGGCTTTCGAGGTCGCTGCGCAATTCGGCGAGGAAGGGAATGCCGGCGTACTGGTCTTCCTGGACGAGATCCCAGGCGACGCCGGTCGGGTCGGGAAAGGCGGTGCGGGTCTCGATCAGTTCGGTCGGCGTGGCGATCCAGTCGAGCGGCTGGTCGTGAGCGAGCATGACGATGCGCTCGTCGTCGACCACCTGGAGGTCGTGCACGGTGGTGACGATCGGCGCACGATCGGGGACGAGGCCGAGTTCGCGGAAGATCCCGAGCTCGAGATCGGCGAAACCGCCGCCTTTGCCGGTGCGCCCGCCGGCGCGGGTCACCGCCACGCAGCCGACGACGATGAAATCCATCGGTTTCATCTCGCGGAAGTCGACCGGCCGGCCGACCTCGACGAAGATCTCCGACCGCGCCGCGTCGGAAAATGTGATGCCGCGACGGGCGAGATCGTCCGGATCGAGTTCGACGAAGGGAAACGGCTTCACCAGTTCGGGAACCGGCGCGTAGAGCAGCTTGCCGGCTTCGAGCGCCATGCGGCGGATCGGGATCTGCGCCGGATCGGGGTTCGATTTGACGATGTCGGCGTTCTTCCAGGCGGGCAGCGTCGTCAGTTGGCGCGCCGCCGCCTCGGCACCGAAGTAGTTCGGAATGCGGCTCCACGGGTCGTCGACCCCTGCGCCGGAGGCTTCCAATGCCGCCCACACCGACCGGCGCAGCGCGTCCTTGGTCTCGTTGCGGCCCTTCCAGCGTTCGATTCCGTCCGCCATGCGGTCTTCTCCCGGGATCACTCGTCGACGATCGAGACGTGGGCGGCGACGACCTTCCAGCCGTCGGGAAACCGCGCCCAGGTCTGCATCTGGCGGCCGACCTTGTCCGGCGCCGAGGCGCGGCGGAACAGGGTGGCGGCGGTGGCGGCATCGCGGCCGAAAGTGGTGATCACCGTGCGGTCGAGGTCGCGAGCGAGATCGAAGGGCGGGTAGGCGGCGCGGAACGCCGCGAGTTCCTCCGGCCCGTGCTGCATGTCGGCGATGCCGTAGCGCACCACGCGGGCGTCCTGCCAGAACATGCGGCCGAGTTCGGCCGCGTCGTTGGTGACGAAGGCCGCCTCGTAGGCCTCGAAGACGGCGGTGACCTCGGCCAGCACCTCGGGGATGTTCACCTCCATGGTCAGGCCCCCTTCACCGCGGCGACCGCCGCTTCCAGCGCCGCGAAGGGCGTCGCCCAACCGACGATGCCACCCTGCGCCACGATCATCTCGATCGCCGCCGCTTTGAACTCGGGGAAGTAGCTCTCGGTCGCGTCGGTGATCAGCAGCCCGTCGTAGCCGCGATCGTTGGCCTCGCGCATGGTGGTCTGGACGCAGACCTCGGTCGTCACCCCGGCGAAGATCAGGTGGGTGATGCCGCGGAGCCTGAGCACGTCGCCGAGCGCCGTGGCGTAGAACGCCCCCTTGCCGGGCTTGTCGATCTCGATTTCGGTCGCGCGCGGCGCGAGCTCGGCGACGATGGCGTTGCCCGGCTCACCGCGAACCAGAATGCGGCCCATCGGCCCCTCGTCGCCGATGCGCAAGGTCGGCGCGCCGCGCGTCCGCTTCGCCTCCGGGCAGTCGCACAGGGTGGCGTCGTGGCTCTCGCGGGTGTGGACGATGGTCCAGCCCTGGTCCCTCGCGAGGGCAATCAGCTTCGCCACCGTCGGCACGATGGCGGTGAGCCGCGACACGTCGTTGCCGAGCGTTTCGCCGAAGCCGCCGGGCTCGACGAAGTCGCGCTGCATGTCGATGACGACGAGAGCGGTCTTCTCGGGTGGGAACGAATAGGCGAAGGGGCGGGCTTCGACGGTGATCATTCAGTGGCCTCCCGCCATGGCATGGCCGATCGCGTTGCGGTCGGTGGCGCCGATCGGCGCCTGGAGGGTGATGCGGCCGCCCGACATCACCGCGACCCTGTCGGCGAGTTCGAGGATCTCGTCGAGATCCTCCGACACCAGCAGTACCGCGGCGCCGCGGTTCCTCTGCTCGAGAATCTGGCTGCGGATCTCCGAAACGGAGGCGAAGTCGAGGCCGAAACACGGGTTGGCGACGATCAGCACGTCGACGTCGCCGGAGAGTTCGCGGGCGAGCACGGCGCGCTGGACGTTGCCGCCCGAGAGGTTCTCCATCGGCTCCTCGGTCGACGGCGTCTTGACCCGGTAGCGGTCGATCAACTCGCGCGCCTTGGCCCGCATCGGCCCCGGCGACAGCCACCAGCCGAGCGAGGTGATCGGCGGCTTGTCGAAGGTGCGGAGCGCGATGTTCTCGGCGACCGTCATCCGCGGTACGGCGGAATTCCTCAGAGGTTCCTCCTGGAGGGAGAAGACCTTGAGCTTGTCCATCTGGTCGCGCACCGGCTCGAAGCCCTGGCCGTGGACGAGGATGCGGCCGTCGTCGAGATCGCGCTGGCCGGAGAGCACCTCGACCAGCTCCGACTGGCCGTTGCCCGACACCCCGGCGATGCCGACGATCTCGCCGGCGTGGACCTTGAGATCGACCGAGGTGACGGCCGGCAGGCCGTCGTCGTCGCTGGCGTAGACGGCGGTGAGATCGAGCACCACGGGGGAGGGGCCGTGTTCGAGGCGGGCGGCGCGTTCGCGGATCTCGGTGTCGCCGATCATCAGCCGCGCCATGTCGTCGGTGGTCATCTCGCCGACGAGACCACCGCCGACATAGCGGCCGCGCCTGAGGATCGAGACCTCGTCGGCGTAGGCGGTCACCTCCCGGAACTTGTGGGTGATCATCAGGATGGTGAGTTCGCCGCGGGTCGTCATGCCCTTGAGGAGGCCGAGCATCTCGTCCGCCTCGTCGGGGGTGAGCACCGAGGTCGGCTCGTCGAGGACGACGAAGCGGCGATCGAGATAGAGCTGCTTGAGGATCTCCAGCTTCTGCTTTTCGCCGGCCGAGAGGTTGTCGACCGGCGTGGTCAACGGCACGCGGAAGGGCATCCGCGCCATGAATTCCTCGAGCGCCGCGATCTCGCGTTTCCAGTCGACGATCGCCGGGCAATCGGGGCGAGAGACGACGAGGTTCTCGGCGGCGGTCAGCGACGGCACCAGCGTGAAGTGCTGGTAGACCATGCCGAGCTTGGCGTCGGAGGCCTCGCGCGGATTGCGGATCGCCGCCTCGTGGCCGTCGACGAGCATCTCGCCGCGGGTCGGCTGGTAGAAGCCCATCATGCACTTGACCAGCGTCGACTTGCCGGCGCCGTTCTCGCCGAGAAGCGCGTGCAGCGTCCCCGGTCTGACCCGGATCGACACGTCCTCGAGCGCCGTGAGCGACCCGAAGATCTTGGTCATGCCGACCGTCTCGACGCCGATCGCGCGGCCCCCCGCTTCGCTCATGCGATCGCCTCCAGGAGCTGCTTGGAGGTCGCCACCGCCCCGAAGACGCCGCCCTGCATCTTGATCATGTCGATCGCCGCGAGGTGGTTCTCGTATTTGGTGGCGCCGCAGCAGTCTTCGAGCAGCAGGCACTCGAAGCCGCGGTCGTTGGCCTCACGCATGGTGGTGTGGACGCAGACGTCGGTGGTGATGCCGGTCAGAACGATGTTGCGGATACCTAGGAGCCTGAGGATCAGCTCGAGGTCGGTGGCGCAGAACGAGCCCTTGCCGGGCTTGTCGATGATCGGCTCGCCAGGGAGCGGCGCCAGTTCCGGGATGATCTCCCAGCCGGGTTCGCCGCGCACCAGAATCATGCCGCAGGGGCCGGGATCGCCGATGCCGGCACCGATCCGTTGCGACCGCCAGCGCTTGTTGGCCGGCAGGTCGGAGAGATCGGGACGATGACCCTCGCGGGTGTGGATGACGTGGTAGCCCTTGGCGCGGAAGGCGGTGAGGACCGAGGCGATCGGCTCGATCGGCGCCCGGGTGAGGCTCAGGTCGTAGCCCATGGTGTCGACGTAGCCGCCCTTGCCGCAGAAGTCGGTCTGCATGTCGATGACGATGAGCGCGGTGTTGTCGGGACGGAGGTCGCCGTCGAAGGGCCAGGGGTAGGGATCGGCGGGGAGCGTCGGCATGGGCGGGATCCTCACTTGGTGATCGACAATTCGCCCGGCGCACCCTCGAGCGACCGCTTCGACGACGACGAGGCGATCAGGATGGCGAGCGTCAGGATGTGCGGGGCGGCATTGAAGAAGTGGTAGCCCTGGGAGATGCCGACCGACTGCAACGCCGGGCCGAGCGCTCCGGCGGCGCCGAACAAGAGCGCCGCGGCGACGCACATCAGCGGGTTCCAGCGCGAGAAGATGACCAGCGCCACCGCCATCAGGCCCTGGCCGGACGAGAGACCCTCGTTCCACGAGCCGGGGTAGTAGAGTGACAGGAAGGCGCCGCCGACCCCGGCGAGGAAGCCGCCGATGGTGGTCGCCACGAAGCGCACCAGATCGACCGAGACGCCCATCGCCTTTGCGGTGGCGGCGCTGTCGCCGGTCATCCGCACGATCAGGCCGAAGCGGGTGTTGGCGAGCGCCCACCACATGACGACGGCCAGCGCCAACCCGATGAAGAACAGCGGATTGATCTGCAACGCCACCTTCAATTGCGGATCGGAGGTGAGGAAGCCGAAATCGATCGCCTGGAGGCGCGGCGCCGTCGGCTGGATGAAGCCCTTGCCGAAGAAGAACGCGAGGCCGCTGCCGAACAGCATCAGGGCGATGCCGATGGCGATGTCGGAGACCTTCGGCAACCGGCAGAAGAAGCCGTGCGCCATGCCGAAGACCGAGCCGGCGAGACCGGCGGCGAGGACGCCGACCCAGGGATTGCCGGAAAGATAGGAGACCGCATAGGCGCTCATCGCGCCGAAGACGAGCGTGCCCTCGAGGCCGAGATTGATGCGGCCGGATTTCTCGGTCAGCGTCTCGCCGAGGCTGACGAACAGGAACGGCGTGGAGACGCGCACCGCGCCCGCGAACATCGCCACCGCGACGGTGGTCAGCGCATCGCTCATCGACGGCCCTCCGGCTCGAGGAACGGGATGCGGCCGTAGGCCGTCTCGGAGAGGAGGATGGTGAGGAAGATCAGCCCCTGCAGCACCTGCACCGTCGCGTCCGGCAGCCCCATGCGCCGCTGGATCAGCCCGCCGGCGGCCGCCAGTCCGCCGAAGAGGACGGCGACCGGTGGGATGGCGATCGGATTGTGACGGGCGAGGAACGACACCAGGATGCCGGTGAAGCCGTAACCGGCGACCAGCGAGGCGTTGGCCTTGCCGAGGATGGCGGCGACTTCGAAGAACCCGGCGATGCCGGCCGAGGCACCGGCGAGCGCGCAGGCGGCGACCATCAGCTTGCCGACCGGCAACCCTTGCGCCCGAGCGGCGCGGACGTTGCCGCCGGTGACCCGGGCGGCGAAGCCGAAGGTGGTGCGGGTCATCAGGACATGGGCGGCGATCGCCAGCACGACGCCGAAGGCGAGACCCCAGTGGACCTCGAGCCCGGGGATGACGCCGATCATGTTCTCCGAGCCGATCGGCGTGGTCGACGGCTTGTTCGGGTCGGCGGGCGAGCGTAGCGCCCCTTCGACGAAGAAATTGAGGATCGCCACGGCGATGTAGAACATCAACAGCGACGAGATCGTCTCGTTGACGGCGCGGGCGTGGCGCAATGCCCCGACGAAGCCGATCCAGGCCGCTCCGGCCGCTGCCGCCGCGACGAACATGATTGGCAGGATGACTCAGGCCGGCGCCGCGCCGAGGAAGGGCAGGGCGGCGACCGCCGCCGCGAAGCCGCCGATCACCAGCGCCCCTTCGCCGCCGATGATCATCAGCCCGAGCCGCGCCGGCAGCGCCACGGCGAGCGCGGTGAAGATCAGCGGCGCGGTGCGGGTGAGGGTGTTCTGCCAGGAGAAGGCGGTGCCGAAGCCGCCGCGCCACAACAGTTCGAAGAAGGTCTGTGGCGACTTGCCGAGCCCGAGGAGGAAGATCGAGAACAACGCCACGGCGACGGTGACCGCGCCCACCGGAACCAGGATCGCCTCGATGGTGGCGAGGATCACCCGCCGTCGCGCGGACGGATCTGCGTCGGGGAGCGCGTTCGGAACGTCGGCGGCTACGGTCAAGGGCGGATCTCCCTGGCGGAGGAACGAGACGGCGATGCGATCGGGCGATGCGGACGCGGGAGTGCCGGCTCGGCGACCCCACGACCCGCGGCGTCGCGACGGCTCGTGAGGAGCCGGCGTTCGTCGGCGGCGCGTCTGCCCCCTCTTCCTTCTCCCCTCGCGGGAGAAGGTGCCCCGAAGGGGCGGATGAGGGGGCGCCGCGAAGCGGCAACTCGGCGGTGGTGGCGGACTCCGGGATCTGCGGCGGCGCCCAGACCCCTCATCCGGCCTTCGGCCACCTTCTCCCGCAAGGGGAGAAGGGGCTCCCCGTGGCGACCGACTTTGCCGGCCCATCCCCGCCATCCGGGTGACGAGACCGCCGGGCGATCACGCCGAGGTCGATCGTCGGGTCCGCTGCGACGGAGGCGTCACGGCGGGGCCCAGGCGATCCTCCCCGATCAGGTGATCGAGCCGATGACGCCCTCGACGAGGTAGTTGGTCGTCTCCAGGAAGACGTCGTAGTTGTCGACGACCTTGCCGGCCGGCACGACGACGTTGCCCTTGTTGTCCTTCAGCTCGCCGCTCACGTAGGGCTTGTTGGCCACGAGATCGGCGATCGCGGCGGTGGCGGCGTTGCGCGCCGCCTCGGTCGCGCCGGCGCCGAAGGCGGTGTTCTGGACGTAGTCCTTGTCGTAACCGCCGCGCTCGAAGTTCGGCAGCTTGTCGCCCTTGGTGAGGAGACCGGCGAAGTTCTTGTAGATCGTGGCCCACTTGTACTCGGCGCCGGTGATGAAGCCCTTGGGGGCGAGCGCCGCCTGGCTGGCGTTGTGGCCGCAACTCATGATGCCGCGCTTCTCGGCGGTCTCGACCACGACCTTGGGGCTGTCGACATGGCAGGTCAGCACGTCGCAACCCGCATCGGCGAGCGCGTTGGCGGCCTCCGCCTCGCGGACGGGCAGCGCCCAGTCGCCGGTGAAGATCACCTGGACGGTCGCCTTGGGGTTCGCCTTCTTGGCGCCCAGGGTGAAGGCGTTGATGTTCTGCAACACCGAGGAGATCGGCTTGGCGGCGATGAAGCCGAGCTTGCCGGTCTTCGACGACAGGCCGGCGGCGATGCCGTCGACGTAGTGCGCCTGATGCAGATAGGCGTAGTAGGACCCGGCGTTGCCGGGGTGCTTGTCCTTCTGCCACAGGCCGATGGCGTGGCGGAATTCGACATCCGGGAACTTCTTGGCCATCTCGACCATGTGCGGGTCGAAGTAGCCGAAGGAGGTGGCGAAGATCAGCTTGGCGCCGTCGAGCTTGATCATCGATTCCATGGTCTTCTGGACCGCGACCGTCTCCGGCACGTTCTCCTCTTCGACCACGGTGACGCCCGGCACCTTCTTCAGCTCCACCGCCGCCACCGCATGCGCCTGATTCCAGCCGAAATCGTCACGCGGACCGACGTAGATGATGCCGATCGTCAGCCCCGCCGCGGCGGCGCCCTCGATGCCGAGCACCGGCGCGGTGAGAAGGCCGGCGGCCGCCGACTTCAGAATGGTACGACGGGAGAGCAGGATCTTGGACATGCGAGGCCCTTTCGGTTCCGGTCGGCGGCGATTGTATGCAATGCCGACTTCTCGCCTCAGAGACTGGCAATCGCTGTGCCAATCGAAATGCGTCGATGCCGCATGATAGACGTAGTCCATATAAAACAATCGAATGTATGGAGGAACTGACAAACAGGTTCCGTTCTAGGCGGTCCGCCTCATGGGGGCACTGTCGCGACGAAGCCTGCCGATCGATCACCGTCTTCGATCAATATGCGCAAAAAATAATCATCATATACAATCTGAGCAGGGCGCGGGTTCGGCTCCGGCGTGCCGCGGTCGAACCAACCTCGTCGTCGGCGCCGCGGTTTCCCGCCACCGTCACGGGACAGGGTCGGCACGGATGGACGCTGCGCGCGAACGGTGGTTTCGTTCTTGCTTGGTAGTGCGTCGCGGGCGAGAGACTCGCGGCGATCGGAGTGATCATGGTCGAGACGAGCGGAATCGGTGGACGGCTTTCCGGAGAGCCATGGCCGCGGCCTCGCCGCAGGACGCGGCCGGAGGGCAAGACGCACGCCGAGCGCCTGCGCCTCGAACTCGCCGACGAGATCGCCCGCGGTCGTCTGGAGCCGGGAAGTGCGCTCGACGAGACGAGCCTCGCCGAACGCTTCGGCGTGTCGCGCACTCCGGTGCGTGAGGCGCTGCGCGAACTCACCGCCGCCGGACTGGTCGAGCACCGGCCGCATCGCGGCGCGGTCGTCGCGATGATCGACGCCCGCCGCCTCGACGAGATGTTCGTGGTGATGGCCGAACTCGAGGCCCTGTGCGCCGGGTTGGCGGCGACGTCGATGACCGCCGCAGAGCGCGCCGAACTCGACGCCATGCACGCGGAAGCCGCCGAACTGGTGCGGCTCGGCGATCTCGCCGCTTATCGCGAGGCCAACGACCGGTTCCACGAGTTCATCTACGCCGCGAGCCACAATCCGTTCCTCGAGGAGACGGTGCTCGGGGTGCGCCGGCGGGTGTTGGCGTTCCGCCGCGCCCAGTTCCACGGGCTCGGACGACTGGCGGTGAGCCACGCCGAACACGAGCGCGTGGTGCGCGCCCTGCAACGCGGCGACCGCGAGGCCGCCGCGCGCGAGATGCGAGCTCATCTGACCTCGTCGGGCCGGTCGTTCAACGAACTGCACGACGGCGGCACCTGAACCCCGCCGCCGACCGGTCAGTCCACCCGGCGCAGGAAGGCGTCGAAATAGGCGGCCAACTCGTCGTGGGCGTCGAGAGGCAGGACGTGGGCGACGTACTGGTCCGGCCGCACCACCAAGATGCAGCCGCGCTCCCGATCGATCCCGCGCAGGTCGAAGATGTCGCCGCGTTTCGCATCGGCGCAGAACATCTTCTCGTAGTCCTGCAGTCCGAGACGGCCCTTCGTCGGCAGGAGCAGCTCCGGCATCGCCTCGAGGCGCAGATCGCGGTGTCCCTGCTGGAAGACGGCGCGGACGTCGATCACCGCATCGATGTTCGCGCCCTTCGCCGTGTGGCGGCGCAGCGGCGAGGTCGGCGAGGTGGCGAGGTGGTCGCACAACTCGCGGATCGGCGAGCCCGCATTGCTCGGATCCTCGCGGCCGGCGAAGGCGAAGAGGCGCCAGCGGGCGTCGGCCTCGAAGGCCGAGATCAGTTCCATCGGCTTGGCGTCGGCCAGCCGGACGACCGGGGCCGAATGGAACCGGGTGCCGATCTCGAAGCCGGTCGCGAGGTGCTGGTGGCCGCCGTGGCCGGTGAGGAGCGAGGGAGCGTAGCGCGTCGCCACACCCGCGGTGTAGCGCCCGTGGGCGACGAAATAGCGTTGGATCTCCGCCGGTTCGACGCCGTCGGGATTGGTCTCCGACTTCACCGGGGCGCTGAGCATCGCCGCCCATTCGCGGTCGAAGTCGATGAGGTTCTGGGCGATCTCCCGGCGTTCGGCCGTGTAGGTGTGGAGGAACTCCGGCCCGCAGCGTCCGGCGAAGACGGCGGCGAGCTTCCAGCCGAGATTGAACGTGTCCTGCATCGAGACGTTCATGCCCTGGCCGGCCTTCGGGCTGTGAGTGTGGCAGGCGTCGCCGGCGATGAACACCCGCGGCGGACGCTGCGCCACCTGATCATCCGGCACGTCGTCGAACTTGTCGGTGATCCGCTGGCCGATCTCGTAGACCGACCACCACGCCACCTGCTTCACCTCGAGCGTGTAGGGCCGCAGGATGCGCTGTGCCGCGGCGATGATGTGATCGACGGTGATGGCGCGGGCGGCGACGCGCTCGTTCTCGGCGAGCTTGTCCATCTCGACGTAGATGCGGACGAGATGGCCACCCTCGCGCGGAATGAGCACGATGCTGCCCTCCGTCGCCGAGCGGATCAGCGATTTCAGGCGGATGTCGGGGAAGTCGGTGACGGCCAGCACGTCCATCACGCCCCAGGCCTGATTGGCGCTGTCGCCCTGCAGCACCCGGCCGAGGGACTGGCGCACGACGCTGCGGGCGCCGTCGCAGCCGACGACGTAACGGGCGCGGACCGTTTCGGTTCGCCCTTCGTATCCCGGGTCGAGCCGCTCAAGGGTGACGGTCACCGGATGGGCGGCGAGATCGGCGGAGAGCGACGGGTCGATCTTCAGATCGACGAGGCGGCGGGAATAGTGCGGCTCGAGCCGGTTCGGCGAATTGCGCATGATGTCGAGGTAGAAGTCGTGCACCCGCGCCTGATTGAGGATGACGTGCGGGTAGGGCGACAGCCCGTCCTCGACGTCCTGGACGCGGCCCTGGCGGACGATCCGGCCGAGATCGTCGTCGGCCGACTTCCAGAAAGTCGTCTCGTTGACCCAGTAGGCCTCGCGCTCGACCCGCTCGCGAAAGCCGAAGGCCTCGAACATCTCCATGGTGCGGCAGGCGATGCCGTCGGCCTTGCCGTGGGTGAGCGGGCCGGCGGTCTGCTCGACGATGGCGGTGCGGATCTCGGGGAACGCCGCGAGCTGCGCCGCCAGCGTCAGGCCGGCGGGTCCGGTGCCGACGATCAGCACGTCGACCTCCTCGGGAAGGACGTCGGTGTTCGCGCCGGCGTTCGGCGAAGCCGGTGCGACGTCGGGATCACCCACCCGGAATCCATCGAGATGAAACTGCATGATGCCCCTCCCTCGTCCCGTCGTCGCGGGCTCGTTCGTCGTCCGCCGGCGCGCCTCGGGCGCCCCGACGTCGGCCTTCGCTTCCCGTCGCGATCGTTCCGCCGATATCGTAGAAGAACCGGAGCACGCCGCGACGGCGTCGATAGTTCGTATACTAATCATATCCGCACTCGTCAATCTACGTACGGCGGATTTTCGAGGCATCGGGGTGAGCCATGTCCGACATGAACGACAAGCCGGGGCATCTGGCGCGCCGCTTCCAACAGATCGCGGTGGCGGTCTTCCACGCCGAAGTCGGCGCCGTCGGCTCGGATCTGACGCCGGTGCAATATGCGGCCCTGGCGGAGGTGGCGGGCCATCCGGGCATGGATCAGGCGACGCTCGCCGGCCGCATCGCCCTCGACCGGGCGACGATCACCGGGGTGGTCGACCGGCTCGAGAAGAAGGGCTACCTCGGCCGCGAGGTGAAGGACGAGGATCGCCGGGCCCGGGTGTTGCGCATCACCGACGAAGGGCGACGCGTCCTCGACACGATCGAGCCGGCGGTCGATGCGGCGCAGAAGGCGATGCTCGCCGGGCTGAACGCCGCCGAGGCGGCGGAGTTCATGCGGCTGCTCGCCAAGGCGATCGCCGCGGCCAACGATCTCAGTCGAGCGCCGCTGCGCGGTGCGACGTCGGAGGAAAGGGCGGAGTGATCTGGCCGCTCGGAGCTCGTCCGTGCCACGGCCTTTGCCGTCCCTGCCGGATTGTCATTTGAAATTCCATTTCCTCGATCGATTAAATCGCTGTTCATTTCCGGACCGTATCCTCGCGTCATGGATGTGAACTGGCGCAACAGCGAAGACCCGTTGGGCAAGATTCGTCTCGAGATCGCAAAGTCTCGAGGCGGCGGGTGCGGGCACCTCTTGAAGCCGCTGGCGGAACTGCACGCCGCCGGTCGCGGGCGCACGGGCCACTACGACGCCGCGCTCTACACCGAGACGGTGATCCATCTGCTCGGGCCGGCGACGTTGTTCGAACGCATGGCCTTCGCCGATACGGTCGCCGACATCGGCGGTCTGCCGTCCGGGGTTCTCGGTGCGCTTCTGCACGACGTCTATCTGGTGTCGCGCCCGATCATCGAGCGCGCCCGCCTCAGCGACGACGAGCTGATGACCGTCATCGCCAAGGATCCGAGCGAATCGACTCTGCTGGTCATCGCCCAGCGGGCGGGGACGGGGATCCCGGTCACCGATCAGTTGGTCGAACTCGGCACCCTCAAGGTCCATCTGACGCTCGCCGCCAACGACGAGGCGAAGCTGTCGATCACCACCTTCGACTTCTTCTCCAACATGACCACGGCGCAGAACGACATGGATCTGGCGCTGGCCAAGCGCTCCGATCTGCCGGTGTCGATCGCCAAGGCGCTCTATCAGCGCGTCTCCGAACGCGCCGCGCGGCGGGTCGAGGAGATGATGATCCGCGACGGCAATCGCGGTCGCCGCTTCCTCGCTCTCAGCCGCTGAAGCGGCCGGATCGGCGGCGGGCTCAAAGGACCGCCATCATGCCGCCGTCGACGTAGATGATCTGGCCGCTGATATAGTCGGAGGCCGGGGCGGCGAGGAAGACGACGGTTCCCACCACGTCCTCCGGCTTTCCCCAGCGCCCCGCGGGCGTGCGCCGCCTGACCCAGCCGTCGAATTCCGGATCGTTCATCAGCGCCGTGTTCATCTCGGTGGCGATGTAGCCTGGGCCGACGGCGTTGATCGTCAGGCCCTTACCCGCCCATTCCGCCGTCATCGACCGGGTCAGCATCTTGATACCGCCCTTCGCCGCCGTGTAGGGGGCGACGGTCGCGCGAGCGAGTTCGCTGGTCAGCGAGCCGATGTTGACGATCTTGCCGTGACCGCGCGCCACCATCCGCCGTGCCGCCTCGCGGCCCACGACGAAGGCCGAGGTCAGGTTCACCTCGATCACCCGGCGCCAGTCTGCGGTGTCGAGGTCGAGCAGCGGCTTGCGGAACTGGATGCCGGCATTGTTGACCAGGATGTCGACCGCGACGCCGCGCGCATCGAGCGCGGCGAAGGCGGCCTTCACCGCCGCCTCGTCGGTGACGTCGAACGGCGCCTCGTGGACGGTGTGACCGCTCGCCCGGAGATCGCGGGCGGTTGCGGCGACCCCCTCGGCGGTGCTGCCGTTGATCACCACCGCCGCACCGGCTTCCGCCAAGCCTTCCGCGAAGCTGCGGCCGAGGCCGCGGGTCGATCCGGTGACGAGCGCGGTGCGGCCGCCGAGGTCGAAGGCTCGAGCGATCATCTGGGTCATCCTCGCAGTTCGGAGCGCCGGACGCGCAGGTCGGAACGTTCGTAGACGGCCGGCAGCAGTTCGGTGCACAGGCCGACGCCCTCCATCGGCAGGACGCGGCCGTTCTCGATCTTCGGCATCTCGGTGACCAGTTCGCGGTACCAGCCGGTGTAGAAAGCGCGCACCGATTCCTGGATCAGCGTGTTCGGCGTCGCGAGCGAGGAATGGACGGCGGCGACGTAGCCGACCGGGCCGGTGCAGTCGTGCGGCGCATAGGGCCGATGCCAGGTCTCCGCCAGGGACGCGATCTTGCGCCCCTCGGTGAGGCCGCCGGTCCAGGCGAGATCGGTCATCACCACCTGGATGGCGTCCTGTTCCAGCATGTCCTTGTAGGGCCAGCGCGACCCCAGCGTCTCGCTGGCGCAGACCCAGACGTCGGTCGCCGCCGAATATTCGGCGAGCGCCGCCGGCGAGTTCATGCGGATCGGGTCCTCGTACCAGGTGGGTGCGTAGTCCTCGAGGACGCGAGCGATCTTCTTCGCCGTCGGCAGGTTCCACAGGCAGTGGAACTCGACCATGATCTCGATCCGATCGCCGACCGCCTTGCGGATCTTCTCGAACGGCTCGACCGCCTTCTTCATCTGCTCGGCGGTGATGTAGAGGCCGTTGTTCTCGATCGCCGCCGGGTCGAAGGGCCAGATCTTCATGGCCGGAATGCCCTGCTCGAGCAGGCTTTCGGCGAGCGCCCCGGCGTCGGTCATGAAGGCCTTCAGATCCTCGTAGGGGCCGTCGGTGCGATCGAGGTTCCAGGTGTCGACCGGTTTGATCTTGTGGGAGCGGACGTAGCCGTAGCCGGCGCAGGTGTTGTAGACGCGCACGCCGTCGTGGCAGAGGCCGCCGAGCATCTGATGCACCGGCTGGCCGCAGACCTTGCCGAAGAGGTCCCACAGCGCGATGTCGATCGCCGACGCGGCCCGATATTCGGCGCCGGTCGAGGACTGGGCGAGCGGCAGGTTGACCATGTCGCGCGCGATCGCTTCGATGTGCAGCGGATTTCGACCGAGCAGGCGCAGGCTCAGCGTGTCGTGGATGTGGGCCTCGACCGCGCCGGCGCCGTAGAAGGTCTCGCCGAGGCCGATCACGCCGGCGTCGGTGTGGATGTGGACCCAGAGAAGGTTGGCGAACTCGTCGAGGCGCAGCGTCTCGATCCTGGTGATCTTCATCGGGCTCTCCTCCCGCCGAGGGACTTCGCCTCGGCTCTCCCTGGTCGTTCAGCCGTCGGTCTCGTCGCGCACCGGCGCGAGGCCGGGGCGGACGACGTTGACCAGCGAACACCCGTCGAGACGACGGACGACGTTGTCGGCGATGACGGCGCGGCGGCGGGCGACGGTGCCTTCGGTCCATCCCGACATGTGCGGGGTCATCACGATGTTCGAAAGCTCGTGGAACGGCAGGTTCGAGGGATGCGGCGCCGGCTCGGCGGCGCTCGGATAGCGCCACCAGGTGTCGATCACCGCACCGCCGATACGCTTCTCGCGCAACGCCTCGTAGAGCGCCCGCTCGTCGATGGTGGCGCCGCGGCCGACGTTGAAGATCACCGCATGCGGCCGCATCGCCGCGAAGGCGGCGGCGTCGACCATGCCCGCGGTCTCCCGCGTCGCCGGCACCGACACGACGAAGAAGTCGGCGGCGCTCCAGAACGCGTCGAGGCGATCGAGAGTGAAGGCGAGATCGATCTCGTCGCCGGTCGCGACGCTGCTGCGGTTGGCGACGACGACCTCCATGTCGAAGACCTTGGCGCGCCGCGCGATCGCCTTGCCGATGTGGCCGTAGCCGAGGAGACCGATGGTCTTGCCGGCCATCTCCGGGTGGAGGCGGGCCGGCGCGCCCGACTGGAACGACCAGACGCCGCGGCGCAGGTCCGCGTCCGCGGTGGCGAGCGGCACGTGGCGGGCGAGGAGGGCGGCGAAGACGTATTCGGCGATCGCCTGTTCGTGGCCGAAGCAGTTGCAGACGGCGGCCTCCGCCGGCAATGCCGCGAGGTCGACGGCGTCGTATCCGGCGCCCGGAACGTGGAAGAGCGAGAGCCGCTCGGGCCGCGGCAGGCTCGCGTCGAACTTCACCCCGACGATCACGTCCGCCTCGGCATAGGCGCGGATGTCGTCCGGATCGGTCAACGCGTCGGGCAGGACGCGGATCTCGGCCGGCCGATCGAGCAGCGCGGCGAAGCCGGGCGCGAAGGACGAGGCGTTCTCGCCGTGGAAGACGATCTTCGGCTGCATGGGCGGGCTCGTCTCCTTCAGGCCCCGAGCAGGGGTTCGATCGAACAATCGAGGAGGCGCGGATCGAGCCCGGTCTCCATGACGTCGAACATGCGGTCGACGTAGTCGACGAGAGCGTCGGAAGCGGCGCCCGCCTTCTCCGCGTCGCGCTTGGCGATCGCCGCGAGCAGCGCGAGGTGGACGTCGACGGTCTCGCCGAGATCGGTGTGATCCGGCATGAAGCGGTGATGGATGTAGCCGATGCGGCGGAAGATCGTGTGGAGCGGCCTGAGCGTGTGTTCGAGGAAAGGCTCGCCGGCCGCCGCCAGGATCAGCGCGTCGATGCGCCGGTCGAGGACGTTGAAATCGTCGAGACCGATGGTGTCGCGCTTGTCGCGCAGCAGCCGCTCGATGTGCAGCATCTGATTGCGATGCGACAGGCTCGCCCGCTCGGCGGCGAGCTTCACCACGAAGCGTTCGATGTCGCGGCGGAGGCGCAGCAGCAGCCGTTCGCGGGCGAGGTCGATGGGCGCGATCTGCAGGCCGTGGCGCGGGCGGATGATGATCAGCGTGTCGGCGGCGAGCCGGTTCACGGCATTGTGTACCGGGGTGCGGCCGAGGCCGGTCAGGTCCTGGAGCTCCTGAAGGTTGAGCGAACGCCCCGGCTTCAGCTCACAGGTGACCAGCTTCTCTTCGATGCGCTGATGCGCCAACTCGAAGAAATTGACGCGATTGCGCCGTCGCGGCGCCGCGTCGTCCGCCGTCGGAACCAGTTCCACGACCGTCGAACCCGCAGGCATGCCCGGCCTCCCTCGTCTCGGCCCTCGTGACGGGACCGTTCGACGACGCATAAGACATGTTGTGATATATTACAAGATATGGCATCGAGGCGGTATCGAACGGGAACGGCCGAGATCCGGAATGCCGGTGGAGCCGTCGCCGAGGACCGAGGTCGGGAGGAGAGCCCATGCGCGCCGTCGTCGTTCACGCCCCCAAGGACCTGAGGCTCGAAGAGTTTCCCGATCCGGCCCCGGGGCGGGGCGAGGTCCGGGTGAAGATCGGCGCCGGCGGCATCTGCGGCTCGGACCTGCACTACTACCACGACGGCGGTTTCGGCACGGTGCGCATCCGCCAGCCGATGGCGCTCGGCCACGAGATCGCCGGTGAGGTCGTCGCGCTCGGCGAGGGCGTCTCCCATCTCGCCATCGGCACCCGCGTCGCGGTCAATCCGAGCAAGCCCTGCGGCACCTGCGTCCACTGTCGCGAGGGTCGGCGCAACCAGTGCCTCGACATGCGCTTCATGGGCTCGGCCATGCGCTTTCCCCATGTCCAGGGCGGCTTCCGCGAATATGTGACGGTCGACGACTTCCGCGCCGTTCCCGTCTCCGACCGGACGACGCTCGCCGAAGCGGCGATGGCCGAGCCGCTGTCGGTGTGCCTCCACGCCGCGGCGCAGGCCGGCGCGCTCTTCGGCAAGCGCGTGCTGGTGACCGGCACCGGGCCGATCGGCGCGCTGATGGTGCTGGTGGCGAAGACCGCCGGCGCGGCCGAACTGGTGGCGACCGACGTCGCCGACAGGCCGCTCGAGGTGGCGCGCCGGCTCGGCGCCGATCACGCCATCAACGTCGCCACCGACGCCGGGGCGCTCGAGCCCTGGCGTGCCGGCAAAGGCGTCTTCGACGTGGTGTTCGAGGCTTCCGCCAATCAGTCGGCGGTGCGCTCGGCGCTCGACATGCTCAGGCCCGGCGGCATCCTGGTGCAACTCGGTGTCGGCGGCGACATGAGCCTGCCGATCAACGTCATCGTCGCCAAGGAGCTGCAGATCCGCGGCACCTTCCGCTTCGATCCCGAATTCGAACTGGCCGTCCGCCTGATGGGCGAGGGCAAGATCGACGTCACCCCGGTGATCAGCGCCTCGATGCCCTTCCAGGCGGCGGTCGACGCCTTCGAACTGGCGAGCGATCGCTCGCGCGCCATGAAGGTACAGCTGACGTTCTGAAGGCAGGGCGATCGCGCGTCGCGGCGTCGACTTCGATCGAGGCAGGGGGAATGCCGCGGGCGTCCCTTCTCCCCTTGCGGGAGAAGGTGGCCGAAGGCCGGATGAGGGGTCCGGGCCTCTCCTCGCACGCAGGAGTCCGTCGCCGTTCCCCGATGCCGCTGACGCGGCACCCCCTCATCCGCCCCTGCGGGGCACCTTCTCCCGCGAGGGGAG
The DNA here is from genome assembly GCF_036782435.1 of Pinisolibacter sp. Lineage (NCBI taxonomy): Bacteria > Pseudomonadati > Pseudomonadota > Alphaproteobacteria > Hyphomicrobiales > Ancalomicrobiaceae > Pinisolibacter > Pinisolibacter sp. The sequence goes on from NZ_DAIPZB010000001.1 coordinate 121,335, forward strand.
AAGGAAGAGCGGCCTCCGACGAGCCCGAGACCACCGAACAGACGTCGCGTTGTCGCCCCGCTTCCGAACGCCCGGCGCGATCCGGTCCCTATCCCGCCGCGCCGCGCCCCGGCCAGGGCAGCACGGCGCGGCGGTCGACGGAGAGGGGCACCACACCGGTTTCGGCCGAGGTGGTGTCGTCGATCCAGTTGCACGCCGCGACCTGACGCTTGCGCGCCTCCATCCGGGCGTGACGCTCGGCGACGAGATCGGCGCGTTCGTCGAGCGGCGCCTGCGCCAGCGGTTCGAGCCGGCCGGTGAGGAACGCCTCGCGGTCGAGAACATCGATCCGCCGTTCCCCGAGCCTGACCCACAACAGGTCCCCGGTCACCAGCGCGCCGATGCCGCCACCCTCGTAGGCCTCCGGCGTCACGTGGCCGATGCAGGCGCCCTTGGTCACGCCCGAATAGCGGCCGTCGGTCATCAGGATAGAAGTTCGCTCCAGCGTCCCCTGGTGACGCAGGTAGGTGGAGGGCGCGAACATCTCCGGCATGCCGAAGGCCTTCGGTCCCTGACCGGCGATGACGAAGGCGAAGGCCAGCGTGCCCTTGACCACCATGGCGGCGAGATCGTCGCCCGGATCGCCGCCGTTGATCGCCCTGAGACGATCGGTCAGCGCCGGCGGCAGATCCATCGTCCCGCACAGGGTCTTCACCAGATCGGTCGAGCGCAGCTCGCCGTTGCACACCGTCTCGTTCTCGTAATGGCGGACGAGGAAGACGCGGCCGTCGAAGCGGGCGACCTGCTCGCTCGACATGCCCGCGACCTTGAGGATGCAGGTGGAGAAGAAATTGCCGGCGAGGACGTCGGTGCCGGAGCGGGCGCGGATCGGCCTGGTGCGGATCACCGAGCGTTCCTCGGGCAGCTTCGGCGACACCGCCACCGGCAGCGCCGCGACGCGCTCGCGCCAGGTCCTGCCGGTCACCGTCGGCGCGTCGAGATCCATCGGCACGCCGAGATCGTCGAGTACCTTGTAGATGCTGTCGATGCCGTGGTGGAACCCCGCCGCCGCCTGCTCGGCCAGCACGAAGGTGTCGCGACCCTCGGTCAGCGAATGGGCGAAGACGTCGGGAACCGAGTGGGCGTCTGCGATACGGGCGTAGTCGAAGAGCGTGACGTCGAAGCCGGCGTGGCGCATGACGCAGGGCATGTGCAGCATCAGGTTCGACGACGAACCGGTGGCGCCGTGGATGCGCACGGCATTGGCGTAGTTCGCCGCGAGGATGTCGCAGAGCGCCAGCTCCGGCTTGTTGATCATGCGGAAGAGCGTGTCGACGCTCGACGAGACGAGGTCGAGCCCCGGCTCCTCCATCAGCAGTTCGGCGCCGCGCGGCACCAGTCCGAGGGCGGAGACCAGGGTGCGCGACGAGTTGCCGGTGCCGTTGAAGGCGCAGATGCCGCCCTTCTCGTCGCAGGTGGCCATCGCCAGTTCGTTCAGGATCGCGTCGGCCTCGCCGCGCGAAACGATGCCGTGGCCGACGGCGCGTTCGAGCTGGCCGAGGAAGGCCTCGTCCGACGAGCACTGCAGGATGTAGCGGCAGTTCTCCTCGATGTCGGCGGCGAGCTGAGCGTCGCCGATCGCCCGCGCCTCGTCCTGGATCGCGGCGAGCTTGGCGCGGGTCGCGGGCGGGATGCGTCCGCCCTTCAACACGTGCGAGGGGACGAACACCGCCCACACCGGTGCGGTGCCGCGCTCCGGTTCGCGCCGCGCCCGATCGGCGGCGGCGAGGCCGGAGAGGATGCCGGTCGGGGTCTTGTCGCAGCCGGAGAGCACGTAGGCCGCGTGATAGGAATGGCCCTCGAAGTTGATGTTCACCGCCATGGCGGTGTGGTTGCGGCTGGCGAGCGAATAGCTCTGGCCGATGTTCGACTGGGCGGTGCCGTCGCAGATCACCGGGATGCCGAAGGTGAAGGGCACGCCGCCGTTCTGCCAGACGCGGGCGGCGGCGCGCAGCATGTGCTCGTGGTCGAGAAGATGGGCCGGATGATCTGCCGAGCCCTGGATGATGCAGATGCGCGGCCGGTTCGCCGCGAGGCGCGCCACGATCTCGGCGAGCCCGTAGTCGCCGAGGCCGGTGAAATCGCGGTCGCCGGCGAGCAGCGCGTCGGCGCGGCGCAGGAGCGCCCTGACCGTGATCGGCTCGTTGGAGAGGCCCTGGATGCAGTGTCGATAGGGATTGGCGGTCTCGGCGACGACGAGATCGGCGAATTCGGAATTGAGAACCTCGGCTCGTCGATCGGTCATGCGCATGGCTCCTGAAAACGCGAGAGGCCGTCGTATCGAAAAGTGGGATGTCGATGTCGCAGGGACCCCGCACCCGAGTGGGATCGGTGATTCCTTCGTCCGCGTCAGAAGACCTTTCCGGGATTGAGCAGGTTCTTCGGATCGAACGCCGCCTTGAGACGGCGCATCGCCTCGATCTCCAGGGCCGAGCGGGTGAGCCCCAGCCATTCCATCTTGGAAGTGCCGATGCCGTGCTCGGCCGAGACCGTTCCCCCGTACTCGCCGACGAGGCCGTAGACGATGTCGCAGATTTCGTGCTTCGGCTGTTCGGCGGCGCTGCGGTCACGCGCCACGATGTGCAGGTTGCCGTCGCCGACGTGGCCGTAGAAGAGCGCCGCGACATCGGGGATCGCGGCCCGCAACGCGGCGCGGCAGGCGGTGACGAAGGCGTCCATCCGGCCGATCGGCAGGCCGATGTCGAAGGGCACATGGGCGCCGAAGGTCCGGGGGAATTCGGAGACGGCGTCGCGGACGTCCCAGAACGATTTCAGGTCGCCGATCGAGCGGGCGACGACGGCATCGACGAGGAGCCCGTCCTCTGCCGTCGCCTCGAGGAAGGCGTCGAACTTGGCGCCGTCGTGGTCCTCGTCGGTGCCCTGGACTTCGATGAGCACATAGAACGGATGGCCCGCGGAAAGCGGCATCCGTAGGCCCGGCGTGGTGGCGATCAGCTCCCAGTAGTCGGCCCACATCACCTCGAAGGCGGAGAGCATGGCACCGAGCTCCCGCCGCGCCCGCGACAGGAGATCGACGACCGCCGCGAAACTCTCGACGGCGCAGACGGCGGCCGAGGTGAAGACCGGCAGAGGCGCGAGCCTCAGCACCGCCCGGGTGACGATGCCGAGCGTGCCCTCCGAGCCGATGAAGGCCTGTTTGACGTCGTACCCGGCGTTGTTCTTGATCATCCGGTTGAGGCTGGTGATCACCGTGCCGTCGGCGAGCACCACTTCGAGACCGAGCACCAGATTGCGCGTCATGCCGTAGCGGATCACCCGGTTGCCGCCGGCGTTGGTGGCGATGTTGCCGCCGATGGTGCAGGAGCCGCGGGCGCCGAGATCGAGCGGCATGTAGAGGCCGTGCTCGGCCGCCGCGGTCTGGACGGCCTCGAGCGGCGTGCCGGCGCGGACGGTGACGGTCGCTCCGGCGACGTCGATCTCCTCGATGCCGGTCAACCGTTCGAGCGACAGAGCGACAGCCCCGGCGATCGGCCGCGCCCCGCCGCACAGCCCGGTCATCCCGCCCTGCGGCACCACCGGTAGGTCGTGATGGTGGCAGATGCGCAGCGCCTCGGCGACGTCCGCGGTGGTGGCGGGGCGGAGGAGAGCGAGGGGACGGACGATCGAAAGTCCGCTCCAGTCGGTGAGGTACTTCTCCGGGATCGCTTCGCCGGGCGCGAAGGCGCGCGCGTCGAACGCTGCGGCCAGAGCGGCGATCGCAGCTTCGGGCGAGGTGGGTGAGGGGGGCGTCATGCGGACCCGCCCGCCGCCGGGAGATGGGCGCATTCGGGGACCGGCGTCGTCACCTTGCCCTCGTCGAAGAAGCGGCGAAGGTTCTCGACCGTCAGATCGCCCATGGCGCGGCGGGTCTCCACCGTGGCGCTGCCGACGTGGGGCAGGAGGACGACGTTGTCGAGCGGGAAGAGTTCCGCCGGCACGTTCGGCTCGTTGGCGAAAACGTCGAGGCCGGCGGCGCCGAGGCGGCCGTCGAGGAGTGCGGCGACCAGTTCCTTCTCGTCGACGACGCTGCCTCGGGCGACGTTGATCAGTGTCCCCTCGGGTCCGAGGGCCTCGATCACGGCGCGGCCGATCAGCTTGTTCGTCGAGGCGCCGCCGGGGGTGATGACGACGAGGAAGTCGACGTCGCCTGCCATCGCGACGAGGTCGGCGTAGTGGCGCCAGGGGACGTCGGTCCGTCGATTGCGGGTGTGATAGGCGATGTCGCAGTCGAAGGCGGCGGCGAGCTTGCGGGCGATGGTCTCGCCGATGCGGCCGAGGCCGACGATGCCGACCTTCTTGCCCTCGATCGACTGCGTCAGCGCCGCCGCGCCGAAGCCGGACCATTTGCCGGCCCTCACATAGGCATCGTCGCGGACGATGCGCCGCGACACCGCGAGCATGAGCGCGATGGCGGTGTTGGCGACGTCGGCGTTGAGGACGTTCGGCGTGTGGGTGACGGCGATGCCGCGCGCCGCCGCCGCCTTGGCGTCGATGGCGTCGTAGCCGACGCCGAAGCACGAGATGACCTTCAGGTTCGGCAGGCGCGCCATGATCTCCGGCTTCAGCCCGTCGTGACCGTTGGTGGCGACCGCCTCGATCGCCGCGCCGTTCGCGGCGAGATAGGCCTCCCAGTCCGCCAGCTCGGCACCCTTGTCCACCACGAAGGCGTCTTCGAGGGCGGCGAGGACCCGCGGCGTGGTTCTTCCGACGAGCAACAGACGAGGCTTCATGGGAGGGATCTTCCTTCCTCGGATCGGTCGGTGGGTGGCGCGGCCGCCGGAGATGTCGAAGACGCCGGCGGTCGCGAACCGGTCGTCTCAGTCGTCTGCGCGGACCCGCTGGCGCTGCGCGCCGAGGTTCTCGATGCCGAGTTCGATGACGTCGCCGGCCTTCAGGTAGACCGGCGTCGGCTTGATGCCCATGCCGACGCCGGGCGGCGTACCGGTCGAGATCACGTCGCCGGGGTGGAGGGTGAAGAGGGTCGACAGGTGGGCGATGATCCGGGCGACGGTGAAGACCATCGTCTTCGTGCTGCCGGTCTGACGGCGTCGGCCGTTGACGTCGAGCCACATCGCGAGATTCTGCGGATCGGCGATCTCGTCGCGGGTGACCAGCCACGGGCCGGTCGGGCCGAAGGTGTCGCAGGACTTGCCCTTGGTCCACTGGCCGGAGAGCGCCGTCTGATAGGTGCGTTCGGAGACGTCGTTGATGACGCAGTAGCCGGCGACGTGGGAGAGCGCGTCGGCCTCCGAGACGTATTTCGCCTTCTTGCCGATCACCACCCCGAGTTCGACCTCCCAGTCGGTGGTGGTCGAGCCACGCGGCATCACCACGTCGTCGTTCGGGCCGACGACCGCCGAGGTCGCCTTCATGAACAGCACCGGATGGGCCGGCAGCGGCAGGTTCGATTCGGCGGCGTGGTCGGCGTAGTTGAGACCGATGCACATGAACTTGCCGATCGAGCCGACGCAGGCGCCGAGGCGCGGCGTCCCGGCGACCGCCGGCAGCGACGCCGGGTCGAGCGCGGCGAGGCGGGCGAGGCCCTCGTCGAGAAGAACGTCGCCGGCGATGTCGGCGACATGGGCGGAGAGGTCGCGCAGCGTGCCCGAGGCGTCGATCAGGCCGGGCTTCTCTTCCCCCGGGTTGCCGTAGCGGACGAGTTTCATGTCGGTTGCCTTTCGAAGATCTCGGATGTCGGCCTCGGATCGGCCGGTTCGGGTCAGTGGTTGTCGCGCGGCATGTGGCGTGCGGCGATGTCGCGGTAGCAGTCCGAGCCCCGCAGCGTCATGCCGCGGGAGAAGGGCTCGACCCGCTCGCGGAAGATCTCCTGCCATGGCGACTGGGAGGCGGGAACGGGGAAGCCGCCACGGGCCGCGAGCGCCTCGCGGCGCCGCGCGATCTCGTCGTCCGGAACGAGCATGTCGACGACGCCCTTCTTCAGGTCGATGCGGACCCGATCGCCGGTCGTGAGAAGCGCCAGACCGCCGCCGTCCGCCGCTTCCGGCGAGGCGTTGAGGATCGACGGCGAGCCGGAGGTTCCCGACTGCCGGCCGTCGCCGACACAGGCGAGCATGGTGATGCCCTTCTCGATGAGGTAGGACGGCGGCCGCATGTTGACGACCTCGGCGCCGCCCGGATAGCCGATCGGCCCGGCGCCGCGCATGACCAGGATGCAGGTCTCGTCGATGGCGAGGCTCGGGTCGTCGATGCGGGCGTGGAAGTCCTCCGGCCCTTCGAAGACCACGGCGCGGCCTTCGAAGGCGTCCGGGTCGGCGGGATTCTCGAGATAGCGGGCGCGGAACTCGTCGGAGACCACCGACATCTTCATGATGGCGCTGTCGAAGAGATTGCCCTTGAGATTGACGAACCCGGCCTTCGTCTTCATCGGCGTGGCGAAGGGGCGGATCACCTCGGTGTTGCGGATCGTCGCGCCTGCGCAGTTCTCGCCGATCGTCCGGCCGTTGGCGGTGAGCGCGTCGGGATGGGGCAGGCGCCCGGCGCGGATCAACTCGCCGACCACCGCCGGCACGCCGCCGGCCCGGTGATAGTCTTCGCCGAGGTATTCGCCTGCCGGCTGGAGATTGACCAGCAGCGGCACGTCGCCGCCGATCCGCTGCCAGTCGTCGTTGTCGAGCGCGACGCCGGCGAGACGGGCGACGCCGTTGAGGTGGATCGGCGCATTGGTCGAGCCGCCGATCGCCGAGTTGACGACGATGGCGTTCTCGAAGGCCTCGCGGGTCATGATGCGCGAGGGTTTCAGATCCTCGTGCACCATGTCGACGATGCGCTTGCCCGTCGCATAGGCCATCTGGCCGCGCTCGCGATAGGCGGCGGGGATGGCGGCCGAACCCGGCAACTGCATGCCCAGCGCCTCGGCGAGCGAGTTCATCGTCGTGGCGGTACCCATGGTCGAGCAGTAGCCGACCGACGTCGTCGACGAGGCGACGAGGTCGAGGAAGCCGGCGTCGTCGATCTCGCCGGCGGCGTGGAGCTCGCGCGCCTTCCACACGATGGTGCCCGATCCCGTCCGCTTGCCGTCGTACCAGCCGTTCAGCATCGGGCCGACGGAGAAGGCGATCGCCGGAATGTCGACGGTCGCCGCGGCCATCAGCAGGGCGGGGGTGGTCTTGTCGCAGCCGATGTTGAGGACGACGCCGTCGATCGGATAGCCGAACAGGCTCTCCACCAACGACAGATAGGCGAGGTTGCGATCGAGCATCGCCGTCGGCCGCTTGCCGGTCTCCTGGATCGGATGGACCGGGATCTCCAGCGGCACGCCGCCGGCGGCGATGATGCCGTCGCGCAACCGCTTGGTCAGCTCGATGTGGTGGCGGTTGCAGGGGGAGAGATCGGAGCCGGTCTGGGCGATGCCGATGATCGGGTTGCCGCCCTGCAACTCCTCGCGGGTCAGGCCGTAGTTGAGATAGCGCTCGAGGTAGAGCGCCGTCATCTCCCGGTCGTGGGGATTGTCGAACCACTGCCGCGAACGCAGCTTCGCCGGATCTTTCTTCTGGGTCATGACAGTCGACCTTCGGATGGGGAGTGGACCACGGGTGATGCCGGCGACGTCAGCCGGACCAGCCGCCGTCGATGATGCAGGCCTGGCCGGTGGTGAAGGCGCTCTCGTCGGAGGCGAGGTAGACGGCGAGCGCGGCGATCTCCTCGGCGCGGCCGATGCGGCCCATCGGCTGGCGAGCGACGAAAGCCTTCATCGCCGCCTCGTAGTCACCGGTGGCGCGCAGGCGGTCGTGCAGCGACGGGCTCTCGACCGTACCGGGGCAGATGGCGTTGCAGCGTACGCCGGTGGTGACGAAGTCGCGAGCGATCGACTTGGTCAAGCCGATCACCGCCGCCTTGGTGGTGCCGTAGATGAAGCGGTTGGGCGCGCCGACGATCGAGGACGCCACCGACGACATGTTGACGATCGAGCCGACGCCGCGTTCGACCATGCCGGGCAGCGCCGCGCGGATGGTGCGCAGCATCGAACGGACGTTGAGATCGAAGCCGAAGTCCCACTCCTCGTCGGTGCAGTCGAGGATGGTGCCGGCGTGGACGAAGCCGGCACAGTTGAAGAGCACGTCGGGGGTGGCACGCGCCACGCCCTCCTTCACCGACGCGTCGGAGCGCGCATCGAGCACGAAGGTCTCGATACCGGGATGGCCGAGCCCGGCGAGTTCGGCGAGCGTCTTGTCGTTGATGTCGGTGGCGAAGACCTTCGCCCCTTCCTCCGCCATGGCGATCACGGTGGCCCGGCCGATCCCCTGACCGGCCGCGGTGGCGAGAACCCGCTTGCCTTCGAGCCTCGGTTTCGTACCCATGATCTCTTCCCCTTCGCCGATGGCGTTCGTCTGTCGAATTATCTCGTGCGCGCCGCGTCGGCCGACCGTCTCGATCGCGATCGACGTCGGCCGGCCCGCTCACACGGTTCGCGGCCGGTCGTCCTCGATGTGGATGCGGATGATCTCCGCGAAACTCTCTTCCGCCGTGAACCCGAGCGACCGAGCGGCCACCGGATCGAAATCGCGCGGCCAGCCGCCGACGATGCGGGCGATGCGTTCGTCGGGCACGCGGCGGATCAGCTTCACCGCCGCCTCGCCGGCGACGGCGCGTAGCGCCTCGATCTGTTCGGCGACGGTGCAGGACACCCCCGGCATGGCGAGGCTGCGCCGCCCGGCGAGGCGGGCCGTGTCGAGCGTCGCGGCGTGGGTGAGGAAACGGGCGGCCGAGCGCGGCGAGGCGTGCCAGTGGCGCACCGTGTCGGCGACCGGCAGGATCGCCTCCTGTCCGTTCAGCGGCTCGCGGATGATGCCGGAGAAGAAGGACGAAGCGGCGAGGTTCGGCTTGCCCGGGCGCACGCAGATGGTCGGCAGGCGGATCGAGATTCCGTCGACGAATCCCTTTCGCGAATAGTCGGCGAGAAGCAGTTCGGTCATCGCCTTCTGGGCGCCGTAGGAGGTTTGCGGCGCGGTGAGGAAGTCGTCGCCGATCTTCTCCGGGAACGGCGGGCCGTAGACCGCGATCGACGAGGCGAAGACGACGCGCGGCACATAGGCGCCGCCGCTCGCGAGGTGTTCGGCGCGGAGCGCCTCGAAGAGGTGCCAGGAGCCGCGGGCGTTGACGTCCCATCCCTTGTCGAAATTCGCCTCCGCGTCGCCGGAGACGATCGCCGCCAGATGGAAGACGACGTCGGGCCGCAGCACCGCGAGGCGGGTCGCCTCCGCCGGATCGGCGATGGTCCCGGTGAGGGCGCGGACGGGGATGGGGGCCTCCATGCCCGTCGCTTCGACGAGGTCGTGGAGCACGAGTTCGCCGATCGGCCGGCCGATCCCCTCGGCGGCGAGGCGCCCGGCGAGCTTGCGGCCGATCATGCCGGCGCCGCCGAGTACGAGAACCCGGATCGTGTCGTTCCCCGTCATCGGCCGATTCCGTTCAGTTCGAGGAGTTCGAGATAGATGCCGGAATGGTCCTCGTCGGCGCCGTCGAGGTCGCGGACGAAACGTTCGAAGCGGGCCCGCATCTGTTCGGTCAGCGGCAACGTCAGGCCGCAGGCGCTCGCCGCCTCGAGGGCGTTGACGATGTCCTTCAACTGGTTGATCGACCGGCCGCCGGGCACGAAATTGCCGGTGGTCATGCGCTCGCCGTGCTGTTGGAGAACGATCGAATCGGCGAAACCGCCCTTGAGGGCGAGCCGCACCGCCGCCGGATCGCCGCCGCCCTTCTCGACCAGCAGCATCGCCTCGGCGACGACGCCGATGGTCACCGCGACGATCGCCTGATTGGCGAGCTTGGCGAGCTGGCCGGCGCCGTGCGGGCCGACCCGCACCGGCCGCCCCATCGCCGCGAGGACCGGTCGCACCGTCTCGATCACCGCCGCATCTCCGCCGGCCATGATGGCGAGGCTCGCCGCTTCCGCGCCCTTCGTCCCGCCGGAGACCGGGGCGTCGACATGGCCGATGCCCATCGCCGCCAGCCGAGCCGCGTGGTCGCGGGCCTCGGTGGGCTTCACCGAGCTCATGTCGACGACGACGGCACCCGCGCGCATCGCCGCGGCGACACCCTGGGCGAAGAGGAGGTCGTCGACCGAGGCGCCGTTGGACAACATGGTGACCACCACGTCGGCGTCGGCGACAGCGTCGGTCGGCGTGGCGGCGACGGTGACGCCGAAAGCGCGCAACGGCTCGGCTTTCTCGGCGCTGCGGTTCCAGGCCGTCACCGGGAAGCCTGCCTTCGCCAGATTGGCGGCCATCGGCGCGCCCATCAGGCCGGTTCCGAGAAAGGCGACGTGCGGTCGGGTCATGGTCGGGTCACCGATCAGAGGGAGGCCGTGATGCCGCCGTCGACATGGAGGACGTGGCCGTTGACGAAGGAGGAGCCGGATCCGACGAGGAAGACCGCCGCGGCGACCAGTTCCTCGACCTCGCCCCAGCGCCCCGCAGGGGTACGCTTCTCCAGCCAGGCGGTGAAGTCCGGATCTTCCACGAGGGCGCGGTTGAGCGGCGTCTTGAAGTAGCCGGGCGCGATGGCGTTGACCTGGATGCCGTATTTCGCCCAGTCGGTCGCCATGCCGCGCGTCAGGTTGCGGATCGCGCCTTTGGTGGCGGTGTAGGGGGCGATGCCGGGACGCGCCAATTCGCTCTGCACCGAGGCGATGTTGACGATCTTGCCGGCGCGCCGCGGGATCATCCGCCGCGCCACCGCCTTGCCGACCAGGAAGGCGCTGGTGACGTTGGTGCGCAGCAGCAGATCCCATTTGTCGTCGGGATAGTCCTCGAGCGGCGTCCGGTATTGCATGCCGGCGTTGTTGATCAGGATGTCGATCGGGGTCTCCGCCTCGATCCGCTCGATCGCCTCGTTCACCGCCGTGGCGTCGGTGACGTCGAAGGCGGCGACGCTCACCTCGGCGCCGTCCTCGCGCAGGCTCGCCGCGGCGGCCTCGAGGCGCTCGCGGTCGCGGCCGTTGACGACGACGCGGGCGCCGTGGGCCGCCAGGCCGCGCGCCAGGGTGAAGCCGATCCCCATGCTCGAGCCGGTCACCAGTGCGGTGCGGCCGCTCAGATCGAAATATCCGGAGATGGTCATCCGCCACTCACTCCAAGCATCGGGTCAGGCGGGGATCTTCTGGCGGCGCAGGTCTTCGCGCAGCGTCTGGAGATGGCTCTCCAGGGCGCGGCAGCAGGCCTTGGCGTCACGGGTGATGGCCGCCTGCAGGATCGCCTCGTGCTCGGGCAGCGTCTCCTCGCGGAAACCGGCCGAATCGAGGGTCAGCACCACCTGCTGGCGAAAACGCTCGTAGATGTTGCGATGGGTCTGGCGCAGCGTCTCGGACGGGCAGGCCGACAGGAGCGTGTCGTGGAACTCCCAGTCCACCCGGGTCCACATGCCGATGTACTGGGTCAGATCGCTCGTCGCCCGCATCTTGGTCTCGAGGTGGGCGAGTTTGTAGTGGGCGGCGTTCAGCCGCGCTTCCCATTCGATGTCCCCGAACTCGATCGCCTGCCGAGCGCCTTCGCACTCCAACAGGATGCGCAACTGCATCAGTTCGGTCAGCCGCCGCTCGGAGGCACGCGGCACGTGGAACCCGCGCTGCTCCTCCTGTTCGAGCAGATGTTCGTGGGACAGGCGCAGGAACACCTCGCGCATGGCGCTGGCCGAGATGCCGAATTCGTCCTTGTGGAGATCGGGTCGCAGCTTCTGGCCGCCTGCGAATCCGCCGGCCATCAGACGCCGTTTGATGATCCGGTAAGCGGACGACGGCGTCATGTCGTTCTCGTCGATCATCGAAATCCTCCATGCGCCGCGCCTGCCCGTCGGCCGCTCGACCCGGGTACGATACAAGCAGCTTTCGAGAAGTCCAACGAATTTTAAAATTCATCGGAATTTAAAAGTTCGGCTTGTTTGCGGAAAAATTGGACGTTAAGGTCCCGGCTGCTGCGGAAAGGTCGCGGCAGGGAGAAAACGCCACGGCGCGACAAGAATCCGGCGCCGGCCAATCAGGAGGAAAGAGCCCATGAAACTGAAGAAGTCGCTTCTCGCGATGACGGCCGCAGTTGCCATGGCCGCCACGGGCGCCTTCGCCGCCGACGCCACGACCACGCTGCGCATCCAGACGCACTACGGACCGGAGACGATCTCGGGCAAGAACGCCGCGATGTTCGTCGACGACGTCCAGACGATGTCGGGCGGCGCCATCAAGATCGAGATGTTCTATTCGTCGTCGGTGGTGAAGTCGGTCGAAACCTTCGACGCGGCGGCGAGCGGCATCCTCGACTGCGACATGACCGGCGGCGCCTATCAGACCGGCAAGAACCCGGCTTTCCAGTTCGTCGGCGACATCATGGGCGGTTACGACACGCCCTATCAGCAGCTCAGCTGGCTGCTCCTCGGCGGCGGCAAGGACGTCGCCCAGAAGCTCTACAACAAGTACGACATGCAGCTCATCGGCTGGTGGGTCGTCGGCCAGGAATCGCTCGCCTCGACCAAGCCGATCGCCGGCATCGCCGACCTCAAGGGCTGGAAGTTCCGTTCGCCCCCGGGCATGGAGACCAAGATCTTCGAGAAGCTCGGTTCCAAGCCGGTGGTGATGGACTTCACCGAGGTGTTCACCGCGCTGCAGACCGGCATCATCGACGGCGCCGACGCCTCGATCCTGGCCAACAACATGGCGATGGGCCTCTACGACATCGCCAAGCACGCCAACTATCCGGGCTTCCATTCGATGCCGTCCGACCACCTCGCCTGCAACAAGGCGAAGTGGGAGGGCATGCCGGCGGCTCAGCGCCGCATCATGGAAGTCGCCATGGAGAAGCTGGCGCTGCGTCAGGCGATGGCGGGTGACAAGGCCAACAACGAGGCCGCCGCCAAGCTCAAGGCGAAGGGTGTGACCATCTCCGACTGGAGCGCCGCCGATCGCCAGGCCTTCCACAAGGCGGCGCAGGCCTCCTGGGACGAGTTCGCCACCACGCCGGAAGCGAAGGCCCTCGTCGCCAGCCACAAGTCGTACCTCGACGGACTCGGCCTCCTGGTCAAGTGAGCCGATCGCGGCGGGTCGGTCACCGGCCCGCCGCTCCTCTCTCTCGTCGCGCCCTGTCGGGGAGACCTCCATGGTCGAGCACGAACGGACCGGTCCGGTCGATCTCGTCACGTGGTCGGTGAGCCGGATCTCGATGATCCTGCCCGCCGTCATCGTGGTGGTGATGACCATCGAAGTGGTGATGCGCTACATCTTCGCCAGCCCGACGCTGTGGGCCAACGAGATGTCCCTGTGGATCGCCGGTGCGGTCTATCTGCTCGCCGGCCTCTATTCGATGCAGCAGCGCAGCCACATCCGCATCACGCTGTTGCGTGACATGGCGCCGTTGTGGCTCCGGCGCACCTTCGACGTCGTCTCGACGCTGTTGCTGCTGATCTTCGTCTTCTCGGTGGTGTGGGGCGGCTTCGGCGAAGCCTGGGCCAAGATGATGCGTTGGGAGACCTTCGGCACCGCCTGGGACCCGCCGCTGCCGGCCACCATCAAGCCGCTCATCCTGATCGTGGTGACGCTCACCGCCATTCAGGCGGTCTCCAATCTGATCGCCGATTGGGGCCGAACCGCCGCCGAACACTCCATCCTCGACGAGGTCGACATCGACGTCGAGGCGATCCGCCGTTCGGAGGCGGAGATCGACGCGAAACGCGAAGCCGAGCATGCGGCCGAGCGCGCCGCCGAGCACGCCGCGCAACAGAGATCCGCCGCGGGCTGATCCGCGGCGACGTTTCGCCCTCATTTCACCCGCGACGAAACGAGAGACCGGCGCCTTTCGGGCTTCCGAGCCGGCGGAGACACGGGACGGACACTCATGGACATCGGTACGATCTCGCTCGTGGTGATGCTCGGCATGCTGATGCTGCTGGCGATCGGCATGCCGCTCGGCTTCGCCTCCGGCTTCCTCGCCGTGGTGGTGATGGTGATGAAGTTCGGGCCGAACCTGCTCTACGGCCATTTCGGCACCGGGCCGCTCAACATCCTGGCGCAGCGGATGTACGGCCTCGCCACCGATTACGTGTTGATCTCGGTCCCGCTCTTCATCCTCATGGCGACGCTGCTCGAACGATCGTCGATCGCCCGCGACATGTACGACAGCCTGCTCCTCTGGCTGAGCCGGACCCGCGGCGGCATCGCCATCGTCACCTCGATCATGGCCATCGTCATGGCCGCCATGTCGGGCATCATCGGCGGCGAGGTGGTTCTCCTCGGACTGATCGCGCTGCCGCAGATGCTGCGCCTCGGCTACGATCAGAACATGGCGGTCGGCACCATCTGCGCCTCCGGCTCGCTCGGGACGATGATCCCGCCGTCGATCGTGCTGATCATGTACGGACTGATCACCGACACCTCGATCGACGCGCTGTTCCGCGGCGCCTTCGTGCCCGGCTTCATCCTCGGCGGCCTCTACATCGCCTACATCGTCATTCGCACCAAGCTGAACCCGTCGCTGGCGCCGCTGCCCGAACCCGACGAGGACGAGTTGCCGGCGGCCGAGAAGCGGCTCGCCTTCGTCACCTTCCTGCTGTGGCTGGGTGCGGTGGCCGGCGCTCTCGGTCTCTCCCACGCGGCGATGATCGAGACGCAGAACCACTTCGGCCTTCTCAAACCGGACGACTACAAGCCCTACGGCTTCGATCGGATCGCGATCTTCGCGGCGCTGTTCGCCGCCGGCCTCGTCCTGCCGCGGCTCGTCTTCGGCCGGAAGAACATCCACGACACCTGGAAGATGACCCGCGGCCTCGTCGCCCCGATGATCGTCGTCCTCATCGTGCTCGGCTCGATCTACGGCGGCGTCACCGGGATCACCGAAGCCGCCGGCATGGGCTGCGTCGCCGTGCTGATCCTCATCGCCATCCGCGGCGAACTCACCTTCACGCTGGTGAAGGAAGCGCTGATGCGCACCTTCCGCTCCACCGGCACGATCATCTGGGTGACCTTCGGCGCCACCGCGCTGGCCGGCGCCTACACCATCGCCGGCGGGCCGACCTATGTCGCCAACCTGATCGTCGGGGCCGAGATGCCGACGCTCATGATCCTCGCGGTGATGATGGTGATCTTCCTCTTCCTCGGCGCCTTCATGGATTGGGTCGGCATCGTGCTGCTGGTCATGCCGGTGTTCCTGCCGATCGTGCTGAAGCTGCCGGTCGAGGAGATCGGCGTCTTCTCGCCGCTGGTCGACGCCCGCAGCTTCGTGCCGGTGTGGTTCGGTATCCTGTTCTGCGTCAACATGCAGGTGTCGTTCCTGTCACCGCCCTTCGGCCCGGCGGCCTTCTATCTGAAGTCGGTCGCTCCGCCGCAGATCAGTCTGCAGGACATCTTCCGCGGCTTCATGCCGTTCATGGCGATCCAGCTGCTGGTGCTGATGCTCGTGTTCTTCTTCCCCGAACTGACCATGTTCTTCCGGTCCTGAGGACGGCGCGACGATGGACCCGAGGCGTGCGGCGGAGCGAGTAGGATCGGACCGAATCGGTATACCATTTCTCCTCTGCGAGGGACGGACGGTGCGGTTCGAGACGATTCGGGAGATCGCGGCATGAGGGATTTCATCCGGCTCGACGATGCCGACAACGTCGTCACGGTGACGCGGGCGCTGGAGATCGGCGCGGCCGTCGAAGGAACGGCGGCGTCGGTCGCCATCCCGCGCGGGCACAAGATCGCCACCGTCGACATCCCGGCCGGCGCGCCGGTGCGCAAATACGCCCAGATCATCGGCTTCGCCGCGACGGACATCCGCGCCGGCGAGCACGTCCACACCCACAATCTCGAGTTCCGCCACGTCGATGCGGGCTACGAGTTCTCGACCGACCTCCGGCGGCCGGTGATGGTGGCGGAGGCCGATCGCGACACCTTCATGGGCTACCGGCGCGCCGACGGCCGGGTCGGGACACGCAACTTCATCGCCGTACTCACCTCGGTGAACTGCTCGGCGACGGCGGCCCGCGCCATCGCCTCGGCCTTCGGGCCGGAGGAGATGGCGCGCTACCCCAACGTCGACGGCGTCGTCGCCTTCGTCCACGGCACCGGCTGCGGCATGGCCTCGTCGGGCGAGGGCTTCGACGCGTTGCAGCGGGTGATGTGGGGCTATGCCCGCCATCCCAACGTCGCCGGCGTGCTGATGGTCGGGCTCGGCTGCGAGACCAACCAGATCGACTGGCTCCTCGACGCCTACGGGGTCGAGCGGGGGCCGTTGTTCCAGACGATGAACATCCAGGAGGTCGCCGGCCTGCGGCGCACCATCGAACGCGGTATCGAGAAGGTGCGCGAGATTTTGCCGATCGCCGACCGGGCGCGGCGCACGCCCTGTCCGGCCTCCGAACTGATGGTCGGGCTGCAATGCGGCGGGTCGGATGCCTGGTCGGGCATCACCGCCAACCCGGCGCTGGGTCGCGCCTGCGATCTCCTGGTGGCGCAGGGCGGCACCGGGGTGCTCGCCGAGACGCCGGAGATCTACGGCGCCGAACATCTCCTGACCCGTCGCGCCGTCGACCGGCCGACCGGCGAGAAGCTCGTCGCGCTGATCCGCTGGTGGGAGGACTATACCGCCCGCAACCGCGGTTCGATGGACAACAATCCGAGCCCCGGCAACAAGAAGGGCGGCCTGACGACCATCCTCGAGAAGTCTCTCGGGGCGGCGATGAAGGGCGGCACGACGCCGCTCGCCGGCGTCTATCGCTACGCCGAACCGGTGACGGCGCGCGGCTTCACCTTCATGGATTCGCCGGGCTACGACCCGGTCTCGGCCACCGGCCAGATCGCCTCGGGGTGCAATCTCATCGCCTTCACCACCGGGCGCGGCTCGGCCTTCGGCTCGAAGCCGGCGCCCTGTATCAAGATCGCCACCAACACCGACATGTATCGGCGGATGAGCGACGACATGGACGTCGACGCCGGCGCGATGCTCTCCGCCGGGATCGGGCTCGAAGAGAAGGGCAGGGAGATCTACGATCTCATGCTCCGAGTCGCGTCGGGCGAGAAATCCAAGTCCGAGGCCGAAGGCCTCGGTGACCTCGAATTCGTGCCCTGGCAGATCGGCGCGACGATGTGAGCCGGCGCTCGGGCGTCGGAAAGCGGAGAAAAGCACATGACCAGACCCACGATCGGCTTCATCGGGCTCGGCCTGATGGGATCGGCCATGGTCCAACGACTCCTCGATCGCGACTACGCGGTGACGGTGCTCGGTCACCGTGACAGATCGGGCGTCGAGGCGGCGCGCGCGCGCGGCGCGCGCGAGGCGAAGACGGCGCGCGACCTCGCCGCGGCGAGCGACGTCGTCATGCTGTGCATGGGCACCTCCGCACAGGTCGAGAGCCGCATGTACGGCGACGACGGTGTCATCGCCGGATTGAGGCCGGGCGCCGTCGCCATCGATTTCGGTACGTCCCTGCCGGCCTCGACCCGGGCGATCGGCGCCGCGGTGGCCGCGGTCGGAGCGACCTACATGGACGCACCGCTCGGCCGCACCCCGTCGCACGGCCGCGAGGGCAAGCTCAACATCATGTGCGCCGGCGACGAGGCGACCTTCGCCCGCATCCGCCCGATCCTCGACGATCTTGGCGAGAACGTCTTCCACCTCGGCACCCTCGGTTCGGGCCACACCATCAAGCTGATCAACAACTTCTTCGCCATGACCACGGCCTCCGCCATGTCGGAGGTCTTCGTCATGGCCGACGCCACCGGCATCCCGCGGCAGAAGATCTACGACGTGATGTCGGCCGGTCCGCTCCATTCCGGCATGATGGACCTGGTCAAGGCCTATGCGATCGACGGCGACGCCGACAAGCTCGCCTTCGCGCTCGAGAACGCCCGCAAGGACGTCGGCTACTACATCCGTATGGCCGAGGACTCGGGCTCGGCGACGGTCATGTCGGGCGCCGCCAAGCTGCTGCTCGATCTGGCGGTGGCCGGTGGCCACGGCAAGGACAACGTGCCGCGACTGGTCGATTTCGTCTCGACCCTGATTCGGCGGGACGCCTAGGAACGCCTGGGGACGACCGGAAGGCGGAGCGGACGAGAACGATGGCCGGGACGACCGCACGCCCCAACGAAGATCGCCCGATGCTCGCCATCGCGCTGATGCTGTTGACCTATCTCGGCTTCTCCTGTGTCGATGCCGCCGGGAAGTCCCTGGTTCTCGCGGGCATTCCGGCGTTCCAGGCGGCGTTCTTCCGCTACTTCGGCCATTCGGTGATCGCGCTCGCGCTGATTGCCCGCCAGGGCGGCTCCGTCGCGCGCTTCGGCACCACCCACAAACGGCTGGTGCTGACCCGCGGCTTCATCCTCATGTTTTCGACGGTCATCAACTTCTTCGCGCTGCGCTATCTGCCGTTGACGCTGACCGCGACCATCCTCTTCTCCGCGCCGATCATCATCGCCGCGCTGTCGGGGCCGGTGCTCGGCGAGCGGGTCGGGATCTGGCGGTGGAGCGCCATTGTCGCCGGCTTCGTCGGCATCGTCGTCGCGCTGCGCCCCTTCGACGCCAGCTTCCACTGGGCGATGCTGCTGTCCTTCACCAACGCCGTCATCTTCGCCGTCTACTCGCTGATGACCCGCAAGCTCGCCGGCAGCGTCTCGACCGACACCATGCAGCTCTACGCCGGGCTGATCGGCACCGTCGTCCTCGCCCCGGTCGCAGCCTGGGTGTGGGTGACCCCGGGTTCGCTCGTGGAATGGGTGTTGCTGCTCGGCATGGGCGTCTTCGGCTGGGCCAGCCACGAGACGCTCACCCGCGCCTACGGCTACGCCGAAGCCGGGGCGCTGACGCCCTACACCTATATCTACCTCCTCTACATGGGCTTCTGGGGCTGGTTCCTCTTCGACACCGTTCCCGATCGGTGGACGATGGCCGGCGCGGCGATCATCATCGCCTCCGGTCTGGTGATCTGGATGCGCGAGCGTCGGCTGAACCGCTCGACGCGACCGTAGGAGCGGACCGATCGGTGACGCCGAGCGGCGAGGAGCCGCACGACGTCGCGTGAGGCTGCGCCGTCGATCCCGACTCGTGCCGCGTCGCGCGCGCGAAGGCTCCCTCGATGTCGGAAGCCCGTTTGCGATCGGGACATGCGGACGAGCCCGGCGCCCCTTGCCGTATCGCGAAATATTTCAAGGACGGAAGGTTATTGCGATTCCATTGTGCAGCTGCGAGAAGGCTTGCTCACAAAAGCAGCGTGACATTCCGACAGTCGAGGCTCAGCATCCGGAATGCCCCGGACAGATCTTTCGGCACGAAAATTGCCGAAGAAGAGGGAGATCTGGAAGGAGATGACGCATGGGCATTTCCACCATCGCCGTAAACGGCGAGGGCGGTGATCGTCGCGCCGATGAAAAGCCTTCGACATCGCCGGTATCGGAAGTACGCGGCAAGGTCAGCGCGGAGATGGCGCTGTTCGGGATCTACGAGATCTCGAAGATCCTGACGACTCCGGCGCGCCTCGAGGTGGCCCTGTCGAACGTCGTCAACGTCCTGACTTCGTTCCTCAGGATGCGGCGCGGGATGATCGTCGTTCTCGACGATCCCGGCGAGATCGAGATCGTCGCGACCGCCGGCTGGACCCGGCAGGGGGGCGGTCGCGCCATCGACTGCCTGCCGCGCGGCGTGATCGATCGCATCGTCGCCACCGCGACGCCGCTGGTCGTCCACGACGTGGCGACCGATCCGCTCTTCGCCGAAGCCGAGGCGGCGATGGCGGAGGGGAGCGGCGCTCGCGTGTCCTTCCTCGGCGTCCCGATCAAGGTGGCCGACAAGGTGGTCGGCACGCTGTCGATCGATCGCATCTGGGACGGCCAGACCCTCTTCCGCATCGACGACGACCTTCGCTTCCTGTCGATGGTGGCGAGCCTCGCTGGGCAGACGGTGCGTCTCCACCGCATCCTCGCCGCCGATCGCCAGCGCCTGCTCGACGAGCGCGGCGCCTTCGAGAAGGCGCTCGGCAACGAACTGGCCCAGCGGACCCGGTCGCCGGCCCCGAAGGTCGACGGCATCGTCGGCGACAGCGCCCCGGTGAAGCGGGTTCTCGCCACCATCGCCGTCGTCGCCAAGTCGAACTCGACGGTGCTGTTGCGCGGCGAGAGCGGCACCGGCAAGGAGCTCTTCGCCCGCGCCATCCACGATCTCTCCCCGCGCAAGCACAAGCCCTTCGTCAAGCTCAACTGCGCGGCGCTGCCCGAGAGCGTGCTGGAGAGCGAACTCTTCGGCCACGAGAAGGGCTCCTTCACCGGCGCCGTGGCCACCCGCGCCGGCCGCTTCGAGATGGCACACGGCGGTACGCTGCTGCTCGACGAGATCGGCGAGATCTCACCCGCCTTCCAGGCCAAGCTGCTGCGCGTCCTCCAGGAGGGCGAGTTCGAGCGGGTCGGCGGCAACAAGACGTTGAAGGTCGACGTTCGCCTCGTCTGCGCCACCAACAAGAACCTCGAGGAGGCGGTCGCCAAGGGGGAGTTCCGCGCCGATCTCTACTATCGCATCAACGTCGTGCCGGTGTTCCTGCCGCCGTTGCGCGAACGCCCCGGCGACATCCCGCAACTCGCCCGCGCCTTCGTCGAGCGCTTCAACGCCGAGAACGGCCGCCATCTGGCGATCGCCACCTCGGGGATGGAGATGCTCAAGCGCTGCTACTTCCCGGGCAACGTGCGCGAGCTTGAGAACTGCGTCCGCCGCACCGCGACGCTCGCTCACGGCGAACAGATCGTCGCGGCGGACTTCGCCTGTCACAGCGGCAACTGCCTCTCCGCGCTCCTGTGGAAGAGCGCGCCGAAGCCGCCCGCCACTCCCGACCCGATCGATGTGCTCGCTTCCGGTGCGGTCGCCGTGGCGCCGACCCCCGACTGGGGCGTCCCCCCGGCGGTCGCGGCGTCCGCTCCGGTCGCGGCCCCTTCCGCCGGCGGCAGCGAGATCCCGGCGGGCTTGTGCGAACACGCCGCCGATCCCGCCTGTCCGGCCCTCGGCGGCCGCCAATCGGAGCGCGACCGTCTGGTCGACGCCATGGAGCGCTCCGGCTGGGTGCAGGCCAAGGCCGCCCGTCTGCTCGGGCTGACCCCCCGACAGATCGGCTACGCCCTGAAGAAGCACGACATCGAATTGAAGAGGTTCTGATCGCCGACGTTCCTCCTGTCGACGACCCTGGGGCGGCCCGGAGAACTCCGGGCCGTCTCTCTTTTTCACCGACCTTGGAGATCGGCCGCCGGACGTTGTCGGACATTCGACACCGATGTCGGTCCGGCCTGTGTCGGAATTCGCTCAGTCTGAAGAAAACTTCGATAAAACAGAGGCATGAAGCGCTGGCATGCCCCTTGCGAACTCTCTCTCGAACCATACCGAGGGGAGTGGTCGCATGAACCAGCCGATGATCTCGCTCGACAGCCTGCTCCAGCCGATCGACGTCGACGCGCTCGAGAAGACCGCCGCGTCGGGCGGTTGTTCGTCGTCGTCCTGCGGCTCGTCGGCCAAGCCCGACGACATGGATGCCGCCACCTGGGAGAAGATCAAGGATCATCCCTGCTATTCGGAAGAGGCGCACCACTATTTCGCCCGCATGCACGTCGCCGTGGCGCCGGCCTGCAACATCCAGTGCAACTACTGCAACAGGAAGTATGACTGCGCCAACGAGAGCCGCCCCGGCGTCGTCTCCGAGAAGCTGACCCCCGATCAGGCGATGCGCAAGGTCGTCACCGTGGCCAACGAGGTGCCGCAGCTGTCGGTGCTCGGTATCGCCGGCCCGGGTGACGCCTGCTACGATTGGAAGAAGACCAAGGCGACCTTCGAGGCGATCTCGAAGGAGATCCCCGACATCAAGCTCTGCATCTCGACCAACGGTCTGGCGCTGCCCGATCACGTCGACGAACTCGCCGAGATGAACGTCGATCACGTCACGATCACCATCAACATGGTCGATCCCGAGATCGGCGCGAAGATCTATCCCTGGATCTATTACAACAAGCGTCGCTACGAGGGCATCGAGGCGGCGCGCATCCTGCACGAGCGCCAGATGCTCGGGCTGGAGATGCTCACCGCCCGCGGTATCCTCACCAAGATCAACTCGGTGCTGATCCCCGGCGTCAACGACGAGCACCTGCTCGAAGTCAACAAGTGGGTGAAGGAGCGCGGCGCCTTCCTCCACAACGTCATGCCGCTGATCTCCGATCCGGCGCACGGCACCCATTACGGCCTCACCGGCCAGCGCGGGCCGACGGCGATGGAGCTGAAGGCTCTCCAGGACGAACTCGAGGGCGGCGCCAAGCTGATGCGCCACTGCCGCCAGTGCCGCGCCGACGCCGTCGGCCTCCTCGGAGAGGACCGCGGCCAGGAGTTCACCCTCGATCAGTTGCCCGAGACCGTCACCTACGACGCCTCCAAGCGCGAGGCCTATCGCGAGATCGTGGCCAAGGAGCGCGGCGATCACGTCGAGGCCAAGCAGGCGGCGGTGGCGGCGGTCAAGGACGTCGCGGCGGAAGCCAAGCTCCTCGTCGCGGTGGCGACCAAGGGCGGCGGCCGCATCAACGAACACTTCGGCCACGCCAAGGAGTTCCAGGTCTACGAAGCCGGTCCGAAGGGCATCACCTTCGTCGGTCACCGCAAGGTCGAGACCCAGTACTGCGAGGGCGGCTGGGGCGAGGACGCGACGCTCGACAGCGTGATCCGGGCGCTGGAAGGCGTCGAGGTGGTGCTCTGCGCCAAGATCGGCGACTGCCCCAAGGGCATGCTGACGGCCGCCGGCATCCGCGCCACCGATGCTTACGGCTTCGACTACATCGAGACGGCGATCGGCGCGCTCTATGCCGCCGAATACGGCGTCGAGCCGATCACCGCGGTCGCCTGACCGCCCGCCTTTTCCGGGGCGGGGCCGGATCGGCCCGTCCCGGAGCTTCGTGGGTGTCGACGGAAGTTGGGCCGTCGTTCGCTCGCGTCAGGTCCGGGGATCCCTCCGGACGGCCCCACCCGGCGCTCCGCCGCCGACACGACGTGACGACCACAGGAGAAGACTTCCATGGCCTTCAAGATCATCGCCTCCCAGTGCACCAGCTGCGGCGCCTGCGAGTTCGAGTGCCCCTCCGCCGCCATCAAGATGAAGGGCGAAACCTACATCATCGACCCGGCCAAGTGCACCGAATGCGACGGCATGGACACCCAGCAGTGCGCCGCCGTCTGCCCGGTGCCCAAGACCTGCATCAAGGCCTGAGCCGTCGCGACCACCGGCGAGAGGGGACGCCGCATGGCCGGATCCGAGAGCGAGCGCACCGAACCCGTGGCCCAGCCGGTCGTCGAAGACGAGACGGTCGATTGGCTGGGCAATCCGGTCTCCTGCCGGGACTGTGCCCACGAGGAGAACCGCCGGGCGGGGATGTGCGATCTCGGCCGGACCTGCGTGAATGATCGCCGCGGCAAGCGCATCGACCGCTTCTTTGCGGCCAATCCGCTGCAGGCCGATCGCTACCTCGGGCATCCCTATTTCGAGGTGCGGACGCTGGCGGCGAAATACGCCAGCCTCTTCCGCCTGACGCCGCTGATCGACGACCCCGAGCCGGACGTCCGCGCCATGGTGGCGCTGAGACTGCCCAAGACCCGGGTGCGGCGTTTCGTCGGCGATCCCGACCGTCGCGTGCGGATGACCATCGCGCGCCGGCTCGACGGGGACGATCTCGTGCCGCTCCTCGCCGATCCCGACTACGGCGTCCGCCTCGCCGCGGCGCGCAAGGCGCCGCCGGCGCTGCTCGTCCGCGTCATCCACGACGCGGACGCCGACATCCGCCGCGAGGCGGCGCGACGCATCGACGACAATCTGCTGACCGCGATGGTCGCCGACGTCGATCCGACGGTCCGCCTGATCGTCGCCGAACGGATGCGGCCGGAGCACCTGAAACTCTTGGCCGACGACGAGGATCTCAGAGTGCGCTTCACCGTGGTGGAGCGCGCGCCGCTCGAGGAGCTTCCCCGCTTTCTCGACGATCCGGAAGACGTGGTGCGCGAGAGCGCGCGCCAGAGGCTCGAACCGCAGGGGGACGTGTGATGGGGCTCGGACGCGAGGAAGAAGTCGAGGTCCGCAGACCGCCGGTGTTCAAGCCGGGCGAGCGGGTGCGGGCCAAGCGCATGGTCAAGAACGACGGCACCTATCCACGCAAGGAGATCGGCGAGCCGCTCGTCCAGAAGGGCGACATGGGTTACGTGCGCGACATCGGCACCTTCCTGCAGATGTTCTGGATCTACGCGGTCGAGTGGCCGGAGCGCGGCACCATCGTCGGCATGCGCGGCAAGGAACTGATCAGCCTCGACAATCCGCAAACGGCGCCGGACGGCGACGCCGAGGCGGCGGTCGCCGCCGCGTGAGGCGACGTCGTGCGTCCCGTTCGGGGTGCCGAAAGCGAATTTTCCGGCCCCGAGCCGGGGGAAGCGGCCGGGCCCACGCCGGTCGCGGGACGAGAGGGAAGCCCACGCATGAAGGTCATGATCCGCAACACCCCCAAGGGCCTTTCGGCCTATCTGCCGAAGAAGGATCTCGAGGAGCCGATCGTCGAGATGGAGAAGGAGAGCATGTGGGGCGGCTCGGTGAAGATGAAGAACGGCTGGGTGCTGATCCTGCCGGCGATGCCCGCCGACACCCGCCTGCCGGTGACCGTCAACGCCCGCAAGGTCGGCGACGACGAGTGATCGGGGGTGGCCCGCCTGCCGGGAAACGCGTGACCTCGACCGGAACGCCGCCCTCTCCGCCGTCATCGCCGGGTTCGACCCGGCGACCCATCGGCGGCGCGACGCGGGGAAAGGCAGATGGGTCCCCGGGTCGAGCCCGGGGATGACGGGTGGGGAAGGTCGGAGCAACACTCTCGGCGTTCCGCGAGGCGCATCCGGGAGACCCTCCCTTCTCCCCTTGCGGGAGAAGGTGGCCGAAGGCCGGATGAGGGGGCTGGGCCTTTCCTCCGGTACGACGCCGATGGTCGGTCGATGCGCACTGCCGTGCGCACCCCTCGTCCGCCCCTGACGGGGCACCTTCTCCCGCGAGGGGAGAAGGGGAAAGCCGGGGGTCAGTTCGAGGTCCCGCCGCCGGTCTCCGCGGGGAGAAGGCCCGAGGTCGGACGAGACGATCGATGGATGAACCCGCGGCTCGGCCGCCGGATGATGGAAGATCGAGGCCGCGAGACACGCGCCGTCGACGAGGAGTGAGAGATGACCATGACCGCCACCCGTACCGACCCGATCGCGCTCACCGGCGCGGCGGCCGCGGCGAAGCTCGCGGACGTCCGCGCCGCCCTCCTCGCCGATCGCCTCGCACCGTTCCTGGGGCCAGATCTCCTGACCGCCGACGGCGCGGCGTCGCCTGTTCCCGCGACCCCGGAGGCGATCGCCGCGGCGCTGAACGCCAGGGCGCCCGCCCCCTCGCGCATCCGCAACTCGATGTGGTCGGTCGCCCAGTTCATCGAGCAGCGCCGCCACCGTAAGACGCTCACCGGCTGGATGGCGGAGGTCTTCTCCGCGCCGGTCACGCCGCCGCGCCTGATGAACTTCCTCGCCGGACTGCCGCTCTCGTTGGTCGTCGACACCTGGTACGACGGTGCCTTCCGCGCCGCCCTGACGGCCGCCGGACGCGACGACTATGTCGAGATCCAGGGCGTGACGCGGGCCGGCGAGAGCCGCGACATCTGGGTCAAGGCCTACGACCCCTCGGGCGTGGAAGTGCTCCCCGAGGTCGCGCGATCGGCGCGGACGGTGCTCTACAAGCCCCACGGCGGCATCACCCCGGCGAAGAACTTTCTCGTCGCCGACTCGGATTACGTCGAGGTTCTGACCGAGATCGACATCCAGTCGCCGATCCCCGAGGAGGTGAAGAGCCGGCGCGCCGATCGTGGCTTCCTCTTCGTCGGCTGTCGCTTCCACGACCAGATGCTGAGGATCTACGCCAAGCAGATCACCAAGCGCTCCGCCGGCGGCCACGTGGCGATCGCCGACCTCGCGACGGCGACGAAGAACGAAGTCCGCTTCTACGCCGACATGGGCGTCACGGTGCTCGACATGCCGCTGACCGAGGCGAGCGCGATCCTGGTGGGCTGACGGAGCAGCCCGGCCGCCATCGCGTGCAGACGTCGCCACCCTGCACGAGGCGTGCGGGGGTGCGCGACGTCGTGTGCGAGGGCTCTCGCGGTCCGGCGACCTATCGGCCGATGACCCCGCAGGCCATGCGGGCTCCGCCGCCGCCGAGCGCCGCGGGCTGATCCGAGTAGTTGTCGCCGCCGGCATGGATCATCAGCGAGCGTCCGGCGAGATGGTCCATCGTGAGGCGCGGAGCCGAGACGCTCGCTTTCGAAACACCGTCGGCGCCGACCGAAAGGTAGGGGAGGTCGCCGAGGTGGCCGTGACCATCGGGACCTTCGTGCTTGCCGGTCTTGTCCGGGTCGTAGTGTCCGCCGGCAGCCAGCGCCGCGACCATCTGGCCGTCTTTGTTCGCCGCCGGCGCGCAGGTCGGGTTCTCGTGCATGTGGAAACCATGCATACCGGGAGCGAGCCCGGCGAGATCGGCGGTGAAGACGACGCCGACCGCTGGGGCCTGCGCTGCACGTGCGCGGATCGTACCGAGGTCCTTGCCGTCGCCCGCGGGCGTCGCGGCGAAGATCCGGGTCACGATCTCCGCCGGTTCCGCCGCACCGGCGGAGACCGCCGCGCAAGCCGTGGTGAGAGCGAGGACGGAGAGAAACGTCGTAGCGTGGCGCAGCGTCGTCATGGGGCCTCCAGGAGGGCGAGCGTTTCGATGATCCGCCCTTTCAGAAGAACTAAATTGATCGAAGCCTTCGATGCAACGTTCAGATATTCACGTGTGCTCGAGGCGATCGTCACCGGGAGCGTTGGAGGAAGGCGCGGTGAAACCGGCCGGAGCGGCTCGCCCACGGGGCCGCGGCGGTTCGGCGAAGGCGTCGCCGTGCTCAGACGACGGAAGAGACGCCGAACCAGGGCCGAACGGGACGGATCGCGTTGGCCGTCGACCGAAGATGCGAAGGCGACGGTGTCATCGGCCGCGAAGCGGACCTGGACTGCCGCCGCCATGAGAGCCGTGAGGACCGCGCCGTGAAAACCTTCCATTCGCCCCGCCACGCCGGTCACACCGGCCAACTCGAACTGACCGCCGGCCGGCTGCTCGCGGGCTTCGAATGTCCCGAACGCGCCGAGATCGTTCGCGCCCGCGTCGCCGAGGTCGGGCTCGGGCCGATCCTCGAGCCGGGCGAGGCGAACCTCGACGTCGCCCGCCGCGTCCACCGTCCCGACTATGTCGACTTCCTGCGCGACGCGTGGCGGCTGTGGACCGAGGCCGGCCACGGCGGATCGGCGTTGCCCTTCGTCTGGCCGACGCCGGGCCTGCGCGACGACCTCCGCCCCGAGAAGATCACGCGCTCCTCGGCTACTATTCCTTCGACGCGGGATCCGCCTTCGTCGCCGGGACCTGGGACGCGATCGAGTCCTCCTACGCCTGCGCACTCGCCGCGGCCGACACGTTGGCGGCGGGCGACCGGGCGGCGTTCTCGCTGGCGCGTCCGCCCGGTCATCACGCCGGTGTCCGCGCCGCCGGCGGCTACTGCTACATCAACAACGCCGCCTGCGCCGCGCAGCACCTCCTCGATCGCGGGGCGAAACGCGTCGCCGTCCTCGACGTCGACTTCCACCACGGCAACGGCACCCAGGAGATCTTCTGGCGACGCTCCGACGTCGTGGTCGTCAACCTGCACGGCGATCCGGCGACCGAATACCCCTATTTCCTCGGTGCGGCCGACGAGGTCGGCGACGGCGAGGGGAGGGGCTTCAACCTCAACCTGCCGATGCCCGCGGGTTCCGACTGGTCGGTCTGGAGCGCGGCGCTCGAGCAGGGCTGCCGGCGCATCGGCGAGACCGGCGCCGAGGCGCTCGTCGTCTCGCTCGGCGTCGACACCTACGAGGGCGACCCGATCAGCCACTTCCGCCTGAAGACCGCCGACTATCCGGCGATCGGCGCGCACATCGCCCGCCTCGGCCTGCCGACCGTCTTCGTGCTCGAGGGCGGCTACGCGGTGGCGGCGATCGGTGACAACGTCGTCGGCGTGCTGACCGGCTTCGAAGGCGCGTGACGAAACACCCGCGCCCGCATCGTGCGGGCCGGGTGGTCAAGTCGGGCGGGTCGGCCGCCCCTCAGGCGTCGACGGGCAGCGGCTTGCCGGCGTCGTGGGCGGCGATCCACTTCTCCAGTTCGCGCACGTGGCCCTCCTCCTCCTCGACGAACTCCTTGGCGAGAACTCGGATCTCGGGATCGTCGGTGGTGGCGAGCACGTGGGCGTAGAAGGCGAGGCCCGCCTTTTCCGCCTCCAGTGCGATGTGCAGCGCCTCGTCGCGGGCGATGAACGGATCGGCGGCCCAGATGGCGGCGCGTTCGGGGCTCTCGCCCTGCGGCCAGTGGAAGTCCTGCGGTCCCATCTCCGGGATCTCGCGGAAGCCGGCCCGCGCCTTGGCGTCGCCCATGTGCAGCGCCGAATAGTCGGAGAGCCGGCGGAAGAGCTTCGCCACCTGGGCGTTGCCGTAGGTCGCCATACTGTCGGCGAGCTCGCCGAAGCGCAACATCGCCTCCTCCTCGAGCTTGATGGCATAGGCGAGGAATTCCTCGACGTTCTTCATCTCTCGTCTCCACTCGATGTGGCGGCGGGCGGGGCGGACCCCGCCCGTCGGGGGAGGATCACTCGGCGCCGCCGGGCTCGTCGCCGGCGAACTTCACCAGGATGTCCTGGTCGCGGACGATGGTCTGACAAGCGAGCCGGTACTTCGGCATGATGTCGTCGGTCTCGGCCTTGGCGATCTCGGCGGAGGTGATCTTGCCGAGCGACTTCAACATGCTCTTCTCCTTGTCGGTGAGCATCGAGCCCATGGTCTTGCCGGTGAGCGTGACGATCTCGCACAGGCACGAGCCGCATTCGCCGTCGCGGCACTCGAACGGGATCGGGATCTTGTTCTTCTCGGCGACCGACAGGATCGTGCCGCGATCGCCGGCGATGGCGTAGACGGTCACGTCCTTGTGGAGGAGTGGGGAGGAAAAGGTGACATTGGCCATGCGCGTGGCTCCACTTGCGGGGTGAGGACCGGCGAGAACCCCATGGACGAAGGCGCACCCCGGGGGCGGCCCGCGCCCCGAGACGGGGTTCGCGTCACCCCCTTCGAGCAAGCCCCGCGCCAAGGCGCCGGGAGCTCCGATTTCCCCGGTTTTTCCAGGACGGAACGAGTGCGCGCGCCTCGCGCGGGCGGGCGCGAGGGGAGGGGTGTCGCGAATTTGTCGGGGTCGCGACAGGACCTGTCGGGATGGGGAGGTCCGGCCGTGTCGGACGCGACCCCGACAGCGCTTGTCGCGAAATGTCGGGGTCGCGACAGGGCCGGTCCGAGCCCTCCGAATTATGTGAGAACACAGCATCATGTTGTTTTCATTGACATAAAAAATTTAGCGCCGGCTCCTTCGGCAGTTGGCACGAAGCTTGAAATCTCTTGGCTGCGAAGGCGGCGGAAGCTGCCGGACGGATGAACGACACCGGACGGTGTCCGACCAGTTTCCACGAAACCGCGTTTCCTCGAAGGGGTTCGAAACATGGCCAAGCTTCGGCAGATCGCCTTCTACGGCAAGGGTGGCATCGGCAAGTCCACCACCTCCCAGAACACGCTCGCCGCTCTCGTCGAGATGGGTCAGAAGATCCTCATCGTCGGCTGCGATCCCAAGGCGGACTCGACCCGCCTGATCCTGAACACCAAGCTCCAGGACACCGTTCTTCATCTCGCGGCGGAAGCCGGCTCGGTCGAGGACCTCGAAATCGAGGACGTCATGAAGATCGGCTACAAGGGCATCAAGTGCACCGAGTCCGGTGGCCCGGAGCCGGGCGTCGGCTGCGCCGGCCGCGGCGTCATCACCGCCATCAACTTCCTGGAAGAGAACGGCGCCTACGACGACGTGGACTACGTGTCCTACGACGTGCTCGGCGACGTCGTCTGCGGCGGCTTCGCCATGCCGATCCGCGAGAACAAGGCGCAAGAGATCTACATCGTCATGTCCGGCGAGATGATGGCGCTCTATGCCGCCAACAACATCGCCAAGGGCATCCTGAAGTACGCCCACTCCGGCGGCGTGCGCCTCGGCGGACTGATCTGCAACGAGCGTCAGACCGACAAGGAACTCGAGCTCGCCGAGGCTCTCGCCGAGCGTCTGGGCTGCAAGCTCATCCACTTCGTGCCGCGCGACAACATCGTCCAGCACGCCGAGCTGCGCCGCCAGACGGTCATCGAGTACGCTCCGACCTCCAAGCAGGCCGGCGAGTACCGCGAACTGGCCCGCAAGATCCACGAGAACTCCGGCAAGGGCGTCATCCCGACCCCGATCACCATGGAAGAGCTCGAGGACATGCTGATCGAGTTCGGCATCATGAAGACCGAAGAGCAGCAGCTCGCCGAGCTTCAGGCCAAGGAAGCCGCCGCGCAGTGATGCGGTGTCGTCGGGTCGCGGCACTCCCGCGACCCGGCCCTCCTCGGAGGATCCATCTCCATCGAACGGCCCCTTCGCGGGCCATGCGCCACGGCTCCGGACCGTGCGTGGGCGAAGCCATGCCCGCCGGTCCTCGAAGAAGGGGGTTCCCATGAGCCTCGATTATGAGAACGACGGCGAAATGCACGCCAAGCTGATCGAGGAGGTCCTCGCTCAGTATCCCGACAAGTTCGCCAAGCGCCGCAAGAAGCATCTGTCGGTCGCGTCCGACGCCGGCACCGAGGAGATCGAGGGCGAGACCCAGGCGATCACCGAGTGCGACGTCAAGTCGAACATCAAGTCGATCCCGGGTGTCATGACCATCCGCGGCTGCGCCTACGCCGGCTCCAAGGGCGTGGTGTGGGGTCCGATCAAGGACATGGTCCACATCTCCCACGGCCCCGTCGGCTGCGGCCAGTACTCCTGGTCCCAGCGCCGCAACTACTACATCGGCAACACCGGCATCGACACCTTCGTGACGATGCAGTTCACCTCCGACTTCCAGGAGCGTGACATCGTCTTCGGCGGCGACAAGAAGCTCGAGCGCATCATCGACGAGATCGAGGGTCTGTTCCCGCTGGCGAACGGCATCTCGATCCAGTCGGAATGCCCGATCGGCCTGATCGGCGACGACATCGAAGCGGTGTCGAAGAAGAAGGCCAAGGAGCACGACACCACCATCGTGCCGGTGCGTTGCGAAGGCTTCCGCGGCGTCTCGCAGTCGCTCGGCCACCACATCGCCAACGACGCGATCCGCGACTGGGTCTTCGACAAGAAGGATCGCGAGGTCGTCACCACGCCCTACGACGTCAACGTCATCGGCGACTACAACATCGGCGGCGACGCCTGGGCCTCGCGCATCCTGCTCGAGGAGATCGGTCTGCGCGTCGTCGGCAACTGGTCGGGCGATGCGACGCTCGCCGAGGTCGAGAACGCCCCCAAGGCCAAGCTCAACCTCATCCACTGCTACCGCTCGATGAACTACATCTGCCGGCACATGGAAGAGAAGTACGGTATCCCGTGGATGGAGTACAACTTCTTCGGTCCCTCGCAGATCGCCCTGAGCTTGCGCAAGATCGCCAAGCACTACGGCCCCGAGATCGAGGCCAAGGCGGAAGAGGTGATCGCCAAGTACCAGCCGCTGGTCGACAAGATCATCGACAAGTACGGCCCGCGCCTGAAGGGCAAGAAGGTGATGCTCTACGTCGGTGGCCTGCGCCCCCGTCACGTGGTCAACGCCTACGAAGACCTGGGCATGGAGATCGCCGGCACGGGCTACGAGTTCGCCCACAACGACGACTACCAGCGCACCGGTCACTACGTGAAGAAGGGCACGCTGATCTACGACGACGTCACCGGCTACGAACTCGAGAAGTTCATCGAGAAGGTCCGTCCCGACCTGGTCGGCTCGGGCATCAAGGAGAAGTACCCGGTGCAGAAGATGGGCATCCCGTTCCGTCAGATGCACTCCTGGGACTACTCCGGCCCGTACCACGGCTACGACGGCTTCGCGATCTTCGCGCGCGACATGGATCTGGCGATCAACAACCCGGTCTGGGATCTGTTCGACGCCCCCTGGACCAAGGAAGCGCCGCTCGCAGCCGCGGCGGAGTGATCGGCCGAATGCTCGGGGGGCACCGGTGTGATCCGGTGAGGCCCAGCCCCCTCTCCCTGTCCCTCCCCAAGTCCAACTCGGATGTTTCCGAGTTGGACAACCCGGAAAGTTCGAAATCGGATGTATCCGATTTCGATAGGGGGGAGGGGACTCCAGAGGAGAGGACCTTCGCAAATCGGAGTCCGGTCTTCCGGGCGCGGCGCGAAGAGCGGGCGGGGCGTCGACCCCAGCGTTCCTTCCCCCACCGAAATCGGATGTATCCGATTTCGGCCCTTGGAAGTGGTCCAACTCGGATAGATCCGAGTTGGACAGGGGGAGGGACAGGGAGGGGGGGCTCGGCCCCTCCGATCCGACGAAGCCGAAACGACGACACGACATCCCGCCGCGAGCTCTTCGCCCGCGCGAACCCTCGTTCACACCCCGGTGCACGTCCGCCGTATGGCGCGGAGGCCCCAAGAGAGGTGACCAGACATGCCGCAGTCAGCCGATCGCGTGCTCGACCACGCTCCGCTCTTCCGCGAGCCCGAGTACCAGGAGATGTTCGCCCGCAAGCGCGCCGAGTTCGAATGCCCGGTGCCGGACGACAAAGTCGCCGAACAGGGCGAGTTCACCAAGACCTGGGACTATCGCGAGAAGAACTTCGCTCGAGAATCCCTCGTCGTGAACCCGGCCAAGGCCTGCCAGCCGCTCGGCGCGGTGTTCGCCGCCGCCGGCTTCTCCAAGTGTATGAGCTTCGTGCACGGCTCGCAGGGTTGCGTCGCCTACTATCGTTCGCACCTCTCCCGTCACTTCAAGGAGCCGTGCTCGGCGGTCTCCTCGTCGATGACCGAAGACGCGGCGGTGTTCGGCGGCCTGCAGAACATGATCGACGGCCTCGCCAACTGCTCGTCGCTCTATCAGCCCGACATGATCGCGGTGTCGACCACCTGCATGGCCGAAGTCATCGGCGACGACCTGCAGGGCTTCATCCAGAACGCCAAGAAGAAGGGCTCGGTGGCGGAGGACTTCCCCGTCCCCTACGCCCACACCCCGGCCTTCGTCGGCAGCCACGTCGACGGCTACGACAACATGATCAAGGGTATCCTCGAGAACTTCTGGAAGGGCGCCGAGCGCACTCCCGGCACCTCGATCAACATCATCCCCGGCTTCGACGGCTACTGCGTCGGCAACAACCGCGAGCTGAAGCGCCTCCTCGACATGATGGGTGTCGACTACACCTTCATCTCCGACGCCTCCGACCAGTTCGACACCCCCTCGGACGGTGAGTTCCGCATGTACGACGGCGGCACCACCATCGATCAGGTCAAGGGCGCGCTGAACGCCAAGGGCACGATCTCGCTGCAATACTGGAACACCCGCAAGACGATGGACTACATCGCCGAGCAGGGCCAGGAGACCGCGACCTTCAACTACCCGCTCGGCATCCGCGCCACCGACGCCTTCCTGATGAAGGTCTCGGAGCTCTCGGGCAAGGCGATCCCCGAAGCGATCCGCATGGAACGCGGCCGCCTCGTCGACGCCATGGCCGACAGCCAGTCGCACCTGCACGGCAAGAAGTACGCGATCTACGGCGATCCGGACTTCGTTCGCGCCATGGCCCAGTTCATCATGGAGACCGGCGGCGAGCCGACCCACTGTCTCGCGACCAACGGCACCAAGGCCTGGGATGCCGAGATGAAGGAGATGCTGGCGGCGAACCCGTTCGGCAAGGCGGCCCAGGTGTGGGCGGGCAAGGACCTCTGGCATCTGCGCTCGCTGCTCTTCACCGAGCCGGTCGACTTCATGATCGGCAACTCCTACGGCAAGTACCTGGAGCGCGACACCGGCACGCCGCTGATCCGCCTGACCTTCCCGGTCTTCGACCGTCACCACCACCACCGCTTCCCGCTGATGGGCTACCAGGGCGGCCTGCGCGTGCTGACGACGATCCTCGACAAGGTCTTCGACAAGCTCGACGCCGACACCATCATCCCCGGCGTCACCGACTACTCCTTCGACCTCACCCGCTGAGGCCCGTCGGAAACCCGACCTGTCGGACATGCGACGGCCGCCCGAAAGGGCGGCCGTTTCGTAACGAAATTCGTTCCAATCGGTATTTGACGAAGTGGCAGAATCGCGCAAAAATTGTCCATAAGTTATTTTCTCGCTTCAAGGAGATTATCAATGTCTCTTGGGTTGACCAATCTGCAGAGTATTTTTCAGTTATCTGTTGCGTTAAATCTGGGTTTTCTTGGGTTTATTTCGCTATCAGGAGATGCTTTGAAAAGGGAGGAGCTTTTAATTAATGATCTTTCTCTTCTTATGGAGCAAAGTCGCAATTATATTATCTCTGATGATGTTTTTCTGCACAGATATAATGAATTAAAACTCGAAATTGAAAGGCTACAAACGGATAGAATTAGCGCATCTCAAAGAATAGAAGCTGCTACATATGGATGGATGAGGTACGTTGTCTTGGCTACAGCAGTAGCATCAATATTGTTACTATTTTATTCCTCCCTATCATCTGGAGATGCTGGTGACTGGATGGGTGTTGTATCGATATTACTATTTATGCCTTTTGTATTTATGCTTGGTAGAATTTCCTGGTTGACAAAGCGGGAGGCCGGGGTAATTAGGCCGCAAAGGGATGAGTTGGATAGGCGGGTCACAAGCTTGTTGGAAGATTGTTCACCGCGAACGGAACAAGAAGGCGAGTAGAAATGTCGATTTTGTTTGAGGGTGACGGATGTATGCAATGCCCTGAGTGGCATGCAATCCAAGATCAAATAAGGCGCGCACGCAATGGTTATGAAGAAATCAACAGAGCGCGGATATTCCAAGTTTTGCGCGAGTCCGGGTGGGGAGTCCTAAAAGGCTATCCAAAGTTTCGGAAGTCTGGAAAGAAGTTGCTTAAAATGGTAAACGACTCGAAAGTGATTACTTTTACAACTTTTGATCGCGGCCCGGATATCGTGATTCGGTGTGAAGGCAAATGTGCGGTGGTTTGAGTAGGGTTTTTGGGATTACTTTTAATTTAGATGTATTATAGTAGCGGCTACCAAGAAGGTGGCCGCTTATTTTTCTTAATATTTATCATTGGAAAATATTTGGCTAATTGGGTTTGGCGTATTGTGGTTTTTATATTAATTTCGATTTTTGCGGCATCTATATAAAACTGCCGTCGATCGGCATCTAAGATGATGAATCAGGATAAGCGTTCTCAATTGTTGGAGAAGGGTGTTTGCTATTTGCGAGTGGTCTGTAATTGTGGATCAATCACTTTGTGTTCGCGCTTCAAACAGTTTGATGTGGAATTATGAGCGTGGACGTTGTACTTCTGTGATGGCTTCGCAAGTTCGTCAACGTCTCCAATTTGCCTATTATAGAGATTTTAAATTTGCCGTACGGCGCTTTGTTGGCATGGTAGTGCGCTATTTCCGTCGCAAATTTTATTGACGATAAACGTTTCCTTTGCGGTGGACTTTTTCTGAACGCTGCTTCGGCGTTTGTGTCGACCCCTGGCACACCGCTTGCTCCTTCCCCTCTGACGAAAGCGCTTTGTCGGAACCCCGACAAAGCCGACGAGAGGGGAAGACGACATGCTCTCGCCGAAGGTTCAGGCGCTGTTCGACGAGCCCGGTTGCGACAAGAACCAGGCGAAGGACGACAAGGCGCGCAAGAAGGGCTGTTCCAAGCCGCTCACCCCCGGCGCGGCCGCCGGCGGTTGCGCTTTCGACGGCGCCAAGATCGTGCTGCAGCCGATCACCGACGCCGCCCATCTCGTCCATGCGCCGCTCGCCTGCGAGGGCAACTCCTGGGACAACCGCGGCGCCGCGTCCTCCGGCCCGATGCTGTGGCGCACCTCCTTCACCACCGATCTCACCGAACTCGACGTGGTGATGGGGCAGGGCGAGCGGAAGCTCTACCGGGCGATCCGCGAGATCATCGAGGAGCACGCCCCCCCGGCGGTCTTCGTCTACGAGACCTGCGTCACCGCGCTGATCGGCGACGACCTCGACGCGGTCTGCCGCCATGCCACCGACAAGTTCGGCGTCCCCGTCATCCCCGTCCATGCCGCCGGCTTCGTCGGTTCGAAGAACCTCGGCAACAAGCTCGCCGGCGAAGCCCTCCTCGATCACGTCATCGGCACCCACGAGCCCGACGACGTCGGCCCGACCGACATCAACATCCTCGGCGAGTTCAATCTCGTCGGTGAATTCTGGATGGTGAAGCCGCTCCTCGACGAGCTCGGCATCCGGGTGCGCGCCTGCATCCCCGGCGATGCGCGCTATCTAGACGTCGCGTCCGCCCACACGGCGAAGGCGTCGATGATGGTGTGCTCGACGGCGCTGATCAATCTCGCCCGCAAGATGGAGGAGCGCTGGGGCATCCCCTTCTTCGAGGGCTCGTTCTACGGCGTCGCCGACACCTCCGACGCGCTCCGGCAGATCGCGAAGTTGCTCGTCGAGCGCGGCGTACCGGCCGACCTGATCGACCGCACCGAGGCGCTGATCGCCCGGGAAGAGGCGATCGTCTGGGCGAAGTTGGAGCGCTATCGCGCTCGGCTCTCGGGCAAGCGGGTGTTGCTCAACACCGGCGGCGTCAAGTCGTGGTCGGTCGCCTCGGCGCTGATGGAGATCGGCATCGAGATCGTCGGCACCTCGACCAAGAAGTCGACGGACGAGGACAAGGAGCGGATCAGAGAGCTGCTCGAGGACGAGCACAAGATGTTCGAAGGGCTCGCGCCGCGCGATCTCTACACGCTGCTCGAGCGTCACGATGCCGACATCATGCTGTCGGGCGGCCGCACCCAGTTCATCGCGCTGAAGGCGCGCATGCCCTGGCTCGACATCAACCAGGAGCGCCACCACCCCTACGCCGGCTACGACGGCATGGTGGAACTCGTCCGCCAGATCGACATCGCCATCGCCAATCCGATGTGGGCCGAGGTCAATGCGCCGTCGCCCTTCGACGCGGAGGGCAACGTGATCGGCGAGACGGTGATCGGGCTGTCGCGGAGATCCGCCGGCGCCCAGCCCCCCCTCCCTGTCCCTCCCCCTCCAGGGGGGAGGGGACTTGCGGGGATGGGGTCTTCGCAAAGCGTCGGTCGTGAGGATGTCGGCCAGTCGTCGAGCTTCGGCGCCGGAGGTTCGACGGGCGGTACCCCATCGTCCTCTCCCCCCTCGAGGGGGAGAGACAGAGAGGGGGGGCTGGGCTTCGCCTCGGTCGCCACGTCCGACCTCACCCCCACCCACACCTACAAGAAGTTCGCCGGCTCAGGCTCCGGCGACGCCGACGATTGCTGAGGAGGAACCCATGGCCCACGTCCTCCATTCGGAGAAAGCGGCGTCCACCAATCCCTTGAAGTCGAGCCAGCCGCTCGGCGCCGCCTTCGCCTATCTCGGCGTCGACGGTTGCGTGCCGCTGTTCCACGGCTCCCAGGGCTGCACCTCCTTCGCCCTCGTGCTCTTCGTCCGCCACTTCAAGGAGACGATCCCGCTGCAGACGACGGCGATGGACGAGGTCGCCACCATCATGGGCGGCGCCGATCACCTCGAAGAGGCGATCCTCAACCTGAAGAACCGTACCAAGCCGAAGCTGATCGGCATCGCCACCACGGCGCTGGTCGAGACCCGCGGCGAGGACTTCGCCGGCGATCTGGCGATCATCAAGGCGAAGCGCGCCGAGGCGCTGGTCGGCACCGAGGTGGTGCTGGCCGCCACGCCCGACTTCAACGGCTCGATCGAGGACGGCTGGTCGAAGGCCGTCGTCGCGATGATCGACGGCATCACCGCCCGCGTCTCGGCCCGCCGCAACCCGCGCCGGGTCGCGGTTCTCCCCGGCTTCGACCTGACGGTCGCCGACATCGAGGAGATCCGCGAGACGATCGAGGCCTTCGGGCTCGAGCCGACGATCCTGCCCGACGTCTCCGGCGCGCTCGACGGCACCGTACCGGGCAGGTGGATCCCGACCACCTACGGCGGCACCTCGGTCGAGGACATCCGCACGCTGGGTGAATGCGTCCATTGCCTCGCCGTCGGCGAGAACCAGCGGGCGGCGGCCGAGAAGCTGGCCGAGGTCGCCGACGTCCCCTACACGCTGTTCGGCACGCTGACCGGGCTGAGGCCCTTCGATCGCTTCGTCACGGCGCTCTCGGAGATCTCCGGGCGGCCGGTGCCGGCGAAGCTACGCCGCCAGCGCTCGCAGCTCGCCGACGCCCTGCTCGACGGCCATTTCCACTTCGGCGGCAAGAAGATCGCCATCGCCGCCGAACCCGATCTGCTCTACCGGCTGGCGACCTTCTTCGTCGGTCTCGGGGCGGAGGTGACCACCGCGGTGACCACCGTCGGCGGCTCGCGCATCCTCGCCGACGTGCCGGCCGAGACGGTCGAGATCGGCGACCTCGGGCTCTTCGAGAAACTCGCCGGCGACGCCGATCTGCTGGTCACCCACAGCCACGGCCGTCAGGCCTCCGAGCGGTTGGGCATCCCGCTGTTCCGGGTCGGGTTCCCGATCTTCGATCGTCTCGGCACCCAGCACCGCGCCCACGTCGGCTATCGCGGCACCCGCGATCTGATCTTCGAAGTCGCCAACATCTTCCAGTCCCACCTCCATGCGCCCACGCCGGAGGGCCTGAACCCCTTCGCCAGGAGAGAGACCGACCATGACAGCCGTCCGTCGTCTGAGCCTCGTCGCCACTGACGGGGAGATGCCCGCCGCGCCCGAGCGCCCCGCCGGGGCGGTGCGCGTCGCCATCGCCACCACCGACATGAAGGCGCTCGACGCCCATTTCGGCTCCGCCAGACGTTTCGCCGTCTACGACGTGACGCAAGCCGGCTGGGGCTTCGTCGAGGCGCTCGCCTTCGACGACGTCACCGAGGAGTCCGGTTCGCACAAGACCGACGGCGACGACCGCATCACCCCGAAGGTGAACGCGCTCTCCGGTTGCCATCTGCTGTTCTGCCTGGCGATCGGTGGTCCCTCCGCCGCCAAGGTGGTCTCGGCCAAGATCCATCCGATCAAGGTCCAGGCGCCTTCGCCGATCGAAGAGGTGCTGGAGAAGACCCGCGCCATGCTCGCCGGTACGCCGCCGCCGTGGCTGCGCAAGGTGCTG
Organism: Pinisolibacter sp.; assembly: GCF_036782435.1. NCBI lineage: Bacteria > Pseudomonadati > Pseudomonadota > Alphaproteobacteria > Hyphomicrobiales > Ancalomicrobiaceae > Pinisolibacter > Pinisolibacter sp. The sequence continues at coordinate 160,601 of NZ_DAIPZB010000001.1, forward strand.
GCCCAGGCCGGCGTCGCCGCCCCGAAACCTTCCTTCGCCGACGACTGAAATTCGGACGGATCCGAATTTCACCTGCCGAGAACAAGGGACCGACCATGACCGTCACCGCCGAACTCTCCGCCGACGAGGCCGCCCTCGCCACGCCCTACCTGAAGACACTGGTGCGGCTCGTCCGCGCCGAGGATGCCTACGGCACCTGGGAGAAGCGCTCCGACGCCGATCTCCTGAAGGACTTCATCGTCACCAAGGAACAGCGCCGCCAGATCCCGATCATCGGAGATCCCGACCCGGACGTGCTGTGGCGGGTGGAGAAGTTCTACGCCGCCATCGGCCTCGCCATCGAGGGCGAGGCCGGCCACATCGCCTCGCCGATGATGAAGATGAGCCACGAGGGGTTCGGCCGGGTGATCCTCACCGTCGGCCGGCTGGTGGTGCTGTCGAAGTCGTTGCGCGATGTCCACCGCTGGGGCCACGACGATCTATCGAAGCTCGCCGAGGCCGGCACCAAGGCGGTCGGCGAGGCCTGCGAGATGATCGCCAAGTTCCCCGAAGTCGCCGACTGGTGAACCGCGGGCGGGGCGGCCGCGCCGCTCCGCCTCACCGTCGTCCCCG